>DATHOV010000029.1:0-2471 GCA_035484515.1 Lysobacteraceae bacterium | reverse complement strand
GAACGGGATCGCGTGTCGATGTTTCCATGTTGCCGTCCACCGCAGCGTCGATCGCGCGCGCACCAGCGAAGTCGTATCGAGAACGCTTCGCATCGTCGAACGCCTCCGCACAACGTTTGTTCCCCGCGTCGTCGGTTTCGCAAAAATTATCGAGGCGGACAGGAAGATGAAGAAGATGAAGAAGATGGCAGTGGTGCTGCACAAGCGGACGGCGCTGGCGGCATCACGCGCTTTGCTAGGGCCTCGCACACCGCTGCGAGAACGCCGTCCCACTCGCCCTCCCGTTGCTGCCGGAAGAGGCGCATGGTCGGATACCAGCTGGTTTGATCGCTGTCGCGACCCCAGCGCCAGTCGCAGTCGGCGCGCAGGAGCGTCCAGACCGGCCGGCCAAGCGCCCCGGCGAGGTGCGCCGCCATTGTGTCGACGGAGATGATCAAGTCGAGTTCCAGGATGCGTGTTGCAGCGTGATTGATCGTGCGGATATCGGTGGGAGACGCCGGAACCGCGTGGGCCAAAGCGCCAGCGCGGCCTGCCTGCAGCGAATAGAGTCGGACGCCCGGCAAGCCGGTGAGGTGTCGCAGGAGCGGCAACGGCACATCGCGACGCGGATCCCAGGCGCCAGCCTCCCAAACGATCCCTACGCGATGAACCCCTTCACCCGGCTCGAGCTGCGCGGCGTGGGGCGATCGCAGGTAGGGAACCCGGTTGGGAATGGAGGTCACCCGCAGCGCATGCGGAATCTCCATGATCTCGACGTCGACGTCGCGCTCAGCCTCCGGAGCACCGTCATGCAGGGCGAGTACGCGATCGACACCCGCTGCGCCCGCGGCGAGATCGAGAAGGGTGGGCTGAACCCATAGCGTTACATGCCGGGCGATATCACCCAGCGGTCGCAGGAATCGCAGGAATTGGATGGTATCGCCGAGACCGTGATAGCACCGTACGAGGACCCGCTTGTCCGCCAGCGGCTCGCCGCGCCAGACGAACTGCAGGTGCCGCGGCCAGTTCCAGCACACCTGCTTCGACTCGATCCGGTGTCTCAGCACGGCGTCGCTGATTGCCCACGCAGTAGCGAAGTCGCCCTTGCGCATAGCCGCCATCCACGGATCGTCAGAGGTTCGGGCGGGAGCTGAGTCCATTGCGCCCTAGTTAACAGGCGCAGGGGAAAAGCGTTCGACCTCAAGAAGGTCGGCTCAAATATCGATCCGACCCAATCGAACGCGCGGTCGAGTCAAGCTCGTTAGAACACATCGGACGCTGCGCGCTCAGGAGCCGATTTTGACGGGCGGCCGGGCACAGCGGCACGCTTGCTGTGAGGCGCCCGTATTGGGCGCTGCGAGGTCTGCGGCGACATCGGCTACCGCGATAGTCGTTGTTGGGCGGGATGCGACGACGGTGCGCGCCTTCGAGAATCATGAAGCGGGCGCCGCTATCGTATCGTGCGCGGATGGTGCGTCGCCAAGGTAGAGCGGCTCCAAGGAACTGCCGTCACCGCGATGCGTTTGCCTCGCGCAGGTCGTTTGTTCATTCGACTTTTTCGATATGGTCAACGGAATATTGTTGCTGCCCAAACGCGTGGAACTTCGGCCGACCAACATCATCGTCCTCTCAATGGCGAAGTTCTGTGGCGCAACATGTCGGATAGACGTCCCGCTGGTGGAGAGAACGACCCTCGACGCGCGCTCCCCTGGGGTGGGGCGGAAGCCTTCCTAAGTCAGCTCAGCTCGGATCTCGCCGACATCGCGGTGCCGGTGGCCGTCGTCGTGGCGCATCCAGATGACGAGACCATCGGCTGTGGCGCCATTCTGCGCCGTCTGCCGCTCGTGCGCGTGGTGCACGTCACCGATGGTGCGCCGCGCAACATGAGCGATGCCGTTCGTCTGGGACTATCGAGCCGGGAATCCTACGCGATGGTGCGCAGCGCGGAGCTGACGGCCGCCTTAGCGCTTGCGGGCGTGCCGGCATGGCGCCACGTCCGTCTCGGCATCACCGACCAGACCGCTGCTTTCGCGCTTGAACAGCTCGTGCGCCGGCTAGAGCCGCTGCTGTGTCGGGTCCGCATTGTCGTCACCCATGCGTTCGAAGGCGGTCATCCCGACCACGATGCGGCGGCATTCGCCGTTCATGCTGCATGTGCGCTGATCGCCGGGCGCGGCCCATGCCCGCAAATCATCGAGATGCCGTTCTATCGCGCCAGCGATGACGGGTGGGCGTTGCAAAGTTTCGTGCCCCGGGAGGAACTGCCCGAGACCATCGTCGTGCTTTCACAACACGAACACGGGCTCAAGCGACGCATGATGGCGGCGCACAGCTCCCAGCGCACCTCGCTATCACCCTTCCGGCTCGATCGCGAGCGGTTCCGAGTCGCCCCGGCGTACGATTTCCAGGAACTGCCGAATGGCGGCGCGCTGCTCTATGAACGCTATCAGTGGGGGATGAACGGCGCCCTGTGGCGTGAGCTCGCGGCAAGC
>DATHOV010000028.1:0-7544 GCA_035484515.1 Lysobacteraceae bacterium | reverse complement strand
CCGGACATCGCGAACACAGTGCGCGCGTTCCCGAACGCGAGTACGAGGCCGGTGCGTGGACGCGCGCGCAGGGCGTCGAAGCGCAGTTCGAGGATCATCGGGTCGCCGGCATGCACCGGCAACGCGCGCGCATCGCGCAGGCGGATCCCGCTGAGCGTCAGTTGCGTTGCGTGCAGGCTCAGCTGTGCCGTCGCCGCGAGCAGGAAGCCGAGCAGCAGCGCCGGGTTGTTGTTGTAGTTCAGCGCGCCCAGCAGCATCGTGCCGATCAGCAGGGCGAAGAACATCCCGAAGCCGGTGGGCAGCATGTAGATGCGACGGCGGCCGAGGACGATCGGCAGCGCTTCCGGGCCGCGCGGGCGGACCCAGCCCGCCATCCGCGTACGCAGCGCGAAGAACATCGCTTCAGTCCACCGCCACCGCGTGCAGGATCGTCTTCGCCAGGCGGTCGCGGCTGTCGTCATCGCCATCAGGCACCAGTCGGTGCGAGGCGATCTCGATGAACAGCGATTGCACGTCGTCCGGAACGACGTGATCGCGGCCGGCGATCAGCGCCTGCGCACGGGCCGCGCGCAGCAGGGCAAGCCCTGCGCGTGGCGACAGGCCGACCTTCACGCCGGGCTGGCGACGGCTCTGCGCGAGCAGTTCTTGCACGTAGCCGATCAGGACCTCGCTGGCGTGCACGCGTGCGGTCGCATCGCGCATCGCCAGCACGTCGACCGATTGCAGTTGCGGCTTGGCCTGCGCGATCAGTTCGCGCCTGTCCTCGGTCGAGAGCATCTCGCGCTCGGCGCGGCTGTCCGGATAGCCGAGCGTCAGACGCAGCAGGAAGCGGTCGAGCTGCGAATCGGGCAGGGGATAGGTGCCAGCCAGATCCACCGGGTTCTGCGTCGCGATCACCAGGAACGGTTGCGGCAGTGGATGGGTCGCGCCATCGACGGTGACCTGCTGTTCGGCCATCGCCTCGAGCAGCGCGCTCTGCGTGCGCGGCGGCGCGCGGTTGATCTCGTCGGCGAGGAGCAACTGGGTGAAGATCGGGCCGGCATGGAAGCGGAATCTCTGTTGCGACTGGTCGAAGACCGACACGCCGAGGATGTCCGACGGCAGCAGGTCGGAGGTGAACTGGCTACGCTGGAATTCCAGGCCCACGGTCGCCGCCAGCGCGTGCGCCAAGGTCGTCTTGCCCAGGCCGGGCAGGTCCTCGATCAGCAGGTGCCCACCCGCGAGCAGGCAGGCGAAAGCAAGGCGCACTTCGCGCGGCTTGCCCAGCACTAGCCGGTTGACCTGCGCGATCGCAGCCGCCAAGGCGGCCTGTTCAGGCTCGGTCAGGATGGCGGGACCTTTTGTCTGAGCGTGCATGCGCGATGCCGGTAGCTGTCGTGGGTCGAGTCTATCGCGATGCGGTGCGACGATGGCATTGACGCGCCGGCGCACTTCATCGCGTTCTGGCTGGCCCTGCGACGCCCAAATCCACGCTACCGCTGGACGAACAGATGCACGCCCTGCGCGCGCGTCCGGCTGCGACGGGTGCGCTTCTCGAGAACCGGACGATCCGCATCGTGCGCAGATGACGACGAAAGTGGCGGTTACGGCAACTCGAATCCCGCCTCGCGAAGCATCCGCGCCAGCGCAATCATCGGCAGGCCGATCAGGGCGGTTGGATCCTTGTTGCGGATCGACTCGAACAGCGCGATGCCCAGCCCTTCGGACTTGAAGCTCCCGGCGCAATCGTAGGGTTTCTCGGCGCGTAGGTAGCGCTCGATCGTCGCCTCGTCGAGCGCACGGAAGCGGACCTCGGTGACATCGCTGTGCCCGAGCATCGCGTCGGAAGCCAGGCAGCGCAGGCAGACCGATGTGTGGAAACGCAGGATGCCGCCCGATGCGGCGCGCAGCTGTGCCGCCGCGCGGTCGTGGTCGCCGGGCTTGCCGAGCGCCCGGCCTCCCAGTTCGGCGACCTGGTCCGAACCGATCACCCATGCCTGCGGATGTCGTTGCGCCACCGCCTCGGCTTTCGCACGGGCCAGGCGAGCGGCCATGTCCGGAGGCGTTTCGCCGGGAAGGCGCGCTTCATCGAGGCCCGGCGCCTCGACGGCATACGCCAGGCCGAACCGATCAAGCAACTGGCGCCGGTAAGCCGACGTCGACGCGAGTATCAGGCGCGGCGAGCACACGGTTCAGCGATCGCCGCGACGCAACGCCGGCGGTTCGCGGCCGGCGGCTTCGATCGCCGCGCCGGTCGCCGAATCGAGCTCGGCGCCGGCGTTGTCGAGGCGATCGAGTTCGGCGGCGATCCGAGCCTTCGCACGTTCCAGTGCGGCCGCGGCTTCGTCGAGCGATTCCTGGCTCGCGGTCCCGACGTTCTGCTGCAGCCACATCCGGTGCTGCAGCAGGTCGCGGAAGCCGGCCTGCACGCGCTTGTCGCTGTCGAGCGATGCGCGTGCGTCGGCGGCGATGTCGGCGGGCATCCGGCCGACCACGTTCTGCATCGCGCCCATCTTGTCGCGGGTGCGCCGCAGCAGCGTCTCCATCGCATCGGCGTCGTCCATGATCCGGGTCAGCGTGCGCTGACGGCGCCGTCCCCGGGCGATCCACCAGAGGGCCACGCAGCCGGCGAGGACGAGCAGGAGCGAGGTCAGCAGGATGAAGCCCACTTACGGATCTCCGGCAATTCCGGCAGTCTGCACCAGTGCTCGGATACGCTGCAAACTCCAGCGGTCGGGGGCCCGCTTCAATTGACAGAAAGTGCTGTCGGCACGTATTCTTGCCCGCTTATGTCCGCTGGCCTGCCCGAGACCCTGGATGCTTGGCGCATGCTTGCTGCCCGGCGTTCGTTCGAGGGCACGGTTGCGCTGAAGTCGATGCCACGCCTGTGCGAGGCGTTGGAACAGCCGGAGGGCGAGTGCCGGTATGCGCTGGAATTCGATCGCGGGACGCTGAATGTCCCGTACGTGGAAGTCCGCGCGCAGGCCGATCTGCCTCTGGTCTGCCAGCGCAGCCTGCAGCGTTTCCTGCTGCCGGTGAATGTCGTGCAGCGTTTGGCGCTGGTGGCGAGCGAGGAGCAGGAAGACGCCTTGCCGGAGGACTACGAGGCCTTGGTGCTGGGTGCTGAGGGCACGATCCGGCCACTGGATCTGATCGAGGACGAATTGATCCTCGTCTTGCCGGTGGTTCCGGTGGACCCGGACAGCGAGCCGGTCGAAACGAGTTGGCCCGCGCCACCGGATGGCGGAGCGGGAACGGATGAAACAGCGACACACGAAAACCCGTTCGCCGTGCTGGCGAGCATGAAACAAGGCAAGCAACGCGACCTGCCGTAGCGCTGGTCGAACATTCGGAGATCCATCATGGCAGTCCAGAAATCCCGCGTTTCACCGTCGCGCAAAGGCATGCGCCAGGCGCACGACGCACTGAGCAGCAAGCAGCTCTCGACCGACAAGACCACCGGCGAGACGCACATCCGCCACCACATCACCAAGGACGGCTACTATCGCGGCCGCCAGGTGATCGAGCCGAAGAACGCAGTCGAAGTCGAGGACTGAGGACTCGCGCTTGCGAGATGCCATGAATGGCATCTCGCGCGAGGCCGAAGGCCGCGGGCAGGAGCCCGCGGCGAGGTTGCTTGGCGAAGCCAGGAGGCCGAACCTAGCAACAGCTCGCGCGACAGCGCGATAGGCTTAGGTCGCTTGCGTGCGAAAACAGAGGGCTCTTGTTCCGTAGCCTGGGGATTGTTGCCCAAGTCGACAACAAGCCTCCCACTGCGCGCTAACATCCCGACGCGACCATCCGCCAGGAGAACGTGGTGACCCAACAGGCGCAGCGCGTGTACTCGCGCATTGCCGGCACCGGCAGCTATCTGCCCGAGAAGGTGCTGACCAACGCCGACATGGCGCAATTCGTCGATACCAGCGACGAATGGATCCGCACGCGCACCGGCATCCGCCAGCGCCACATCGCGGCCGAAGGGCAGACCACGAGCGATCTGGCCTTCGAGGCCGGATCCCGGGCCTTGCAGGCCGCCGGCATCACCGGCGCCGAGGTCGAACTGCTGATCGTCGGCACCACCACCCCCGATTTGATTTTTCCGTCCTCGGCCTGCCTCGTGCAACCGCGTCTCGGCGCGAGCGGCTGCATGGCCTTCGACGTCAACGCCGCATGTTCGGGCTTCATGTACGCGCTGAGCATCGCCGACCAGTTCATCCGCGCAGGCACGGTGAAGACCGCGCTGGTGATCGGCGCTGAGACGCTCACCCGCATGCTCGACTGGTCCGACCGCAGCACCTGCGTGCTGTTCGCCGACGGTGCCGGCGCTGTCGTGCTCAAGGCCGACGCGGAGACCGGCATCATTTCCACCCACATGCATGCCGACGGCGCGTACAAGGAGCTGCTGTGGAACCCGGTCGGCGTCTCGGCCGGTTTCAAGCACGACGAGAAGAACGCCGGCGTGCGCGTATTGATGACCGGCAGCGACGTCTTCAAGGTCGCGGTAAAGACGCTCGACGCGGTGGTCGAGGAGACGCTGGCCGCCAACAACATCGATCGCCACGCGATCGACTGGCTGATCCCGCACCAGGCCAACCTGCGCATCATCCAGGCCACTGCCAAGCGCCTGGACATGCCGATGGAGCGCGTGATCGTCACCATCGACCGCCACGGCAACACGTCGTCGGGTTCGGTACCGTTGGCTCTCGACGAAGCGGTGCGCTCGGGCAAGGTGCAACGCGGGCAGTTGCTGCTGCTTGAAGCCTTCGGCGGCGGGTTCACGTGGGGCTCGGCGCTGCTGCGGTATTGAGCGTACGCGGCAGTACAGACGCTCGTGGCGCGCGGCGCTTAGAATGACGCCCTTTCCTGCATCGCAAGGCTGAGCCGATGTCGTCTACCCAGGTTTCATCCACACTCGCCTTTGTCTTCCCCGGTCAAGGCTCCCAAACCGTCGGCATGCTCGCCGAACTTGCAGCCGTCCATCCGCAGGTACGCGAAGCCTTCGCCGAGGCCTCCGATGGAGCCGGCGTCGATCTCTGGGTGCTGTCGCAGGAGGGTCCCGAGGCCGAACTCAACCGCACCGAATTCACTCAGCCTGCGCTGCTCGCAGCCGGCATCGCGGTTTGGCGCGCGTGGAACACGGCCGGTGGCGCGCGGCCCGCGTTGCTCGCCGGACACAGCCTTGGCGAATACAGCGCGCTGGTCGCTGCGGGCGCGTTGTCGCTGCACGATGCCGCGGGCCTGGTGCGCGAGCGCGGACGGCTGATGCAGGACGCGGTTCCTGCGGGCGTTGGTGCGATGGCGGCAGTGCTCGGCGCGGACGACGATTTGATCGCGGAAATCTGCGAGCAGGTCGCTGGCGACGAAGTCGTCGCGCCAGCGAACTACAACAGCCCTGGCCAGACCGTGATCGCGGGTCACGCGGCGGCGGTCGATCGTGCGCTCGCGAAGCTCGCCGAACGTGGCGTGCGCAAGGCGGTGAAGCTGCCGGTATCGGTGCCTTCGCATACCGCGCTGATGCGCGGAGCAGCCGAAAAGCTTGCCGTGCGCATGGCGAGCATCGCCTGGAGCGCGCCATCGATCCCGGTGGTGCAGAACGCCGACGTGCGCAGCTTCGACGACGCGACCGCGATCCGCGATGCGCTCGCGCGCCAGCTGCATCAGCCCGTGCAGTGGACCGGTTGCGTGCAGGAACTACGCGACCGCGGCATCACGCGCGTGGTCGAATGCGGCCCGGGCAAGGTGTTGGCGGGGCTGATCAAGCGCATCGACAAGTCGCTGGATGCGCGCGCTCTTGGCATGCCATCTGATTTCGACGCGACACTCAAGGACTTCAACGCATGAGCCACCACCAACCACTTGCCGGCGAGATCGCCCTCGTCACCGGCGCGAGCCGCGGCATCGGCGCGGCGATAGCGGACGAACTGGCGGCGCAGGGCGCAAAGGTGATCGGCACCGCGACCACCGAAGCAGGTGCAGCCGCAATTGGCGAACGCCTCGCCGCTCATGGCGGCGCAGGTCGCGCGCTGAACGTCACCGACGGCGCCGCGGTCGACGCCCTGATCGATACGATCGCGAAGGAGTTCGGACCGATCTCCATCCTCGTCAACAACGCCGGCATCACCCGCGACAATTTGTTGATGCGGATGAAGGAAGAGGACTGGCAGGCGATCATCGACACCAACCTCACCTCGGTGTTCCGCACCTCGAAGGCGGTGATGCGAGCGATGATGAAGGCGCGCAGAGGCCGCATCATCAACATCGCCTCGGTGATCGGCCTGACCGGCAACCCCGGGCAGGCGAATTACGCCGCGGCGAAGGCCGGCATCATCGCCTTCTCCAAATCGCTGGCGCGCGAGATCGGTTCGCGCGGCATCACCGTCAACGTGGTCGCGCCGGGCTTCATCGACACCGACATGACCCGCGCACTGCCAGAGGAGGGCAGGCAGGCGATGCTCGGCCGGATCGCGCTCGACCGTTTCGGCCAGGCGTCCGACATCGCGCACGCGGTCGCCTTCCTCGCCGGGCCATCGGCCAACTACATCACCGGCGAAACCCTGCACGTCAACGGCGGCATGTACATGGCCTGACGGCCCGGCATACGCACATGGCGTCCCGCAAACATCCCGCTTCACGCGACCCGGCTTTCCACTACAATACGCCGGCTTGGCAATTCACACCCGAGGTCAATCCATGAGCACCATCGAAGAGCGCGTCAAGAAAATCGTTGTCGAACAACTGGGCGTCAAGGAAGAGGACGTCACCAACAATGCATCGTTCGTCGACGACCTCGGCGCGGATTCGCTCGACACCGTGGAACTGGTGATGGCGCTCGAAGAGGAATTCGAATGCGAGATCCCCGACGAGGACGCGGAGAAGATCACCAGCGTCCAACAGGCGATCGACTACGTGAAGGGCCATGTGAAAAGCTGATCGGTCCCCCATGACCAGGAGCCCGGCCATGCAGGGCCGGACTTGCAGATGGAAAAGCGCGCGGCAGTTTGCGCTGCAAGAATGAAACACGGCGGGGCCGCGCAGTTGCGGCCCTGCGTCTTTGCGTCGCACGCAGGCGGAACTTCATGCGCGGCGTCCGGGCGCATCAGGAGGATCGGATGAACCAGCGTCGCGTCGTGGTCACCGGAATGGGCATTGTCTCGCCCGTCGGCAACGACCTGCCCACCGCGTGGGACAACATCGTCAACGGCCGCTCGGGCATCGGCCCGATCACCCATTTCGACACCACCGGCTTTGCGACGACCATTGCCGGCGAAGTGCGCGGCTTCGATCCGCTCGCCTTCGTCACCGCGAAGGACGTCAAGAAGATGGACCCGTTCATCCACTACGGCGTCGCCGCCGGGATGATGGCGATGAATGACGCGGGCCTGGAAATCACCGACGCGAACGCCGAACGCACCGGCGTGATCATCGGCTCGGGCATCGGCGGCATCGCCGGCATCGAGAAGACCTCGATCGCATGGCACGAAGGCGGACCGCGCAAGATCTCGCCGTTCTACGTGCCCTCGACGATCATCAACATGGTCTCGGGCCAGCTGTGCATCATGAAGGGC
>DATHOV010000027.1:0-2403 GCA_035484515.1 Lysobacteraceae bacterium | reverse complement strand
ATTCGGATGACAAGGATGCCGAATGGCGCATCCTCGAGGTCACCCCGGAGCTGGCCAGCCAGGTCGGATTGACGAATCCCGGCGATATCAAGATGCTCTCGAAGATCGAGCAGTACCGCACCGAGCTGGTGGATACCTGCCGGGAAATGGACGATGAGGCCATGGAGGCCTACATCAGCGACGCCAAGATTCCCTCGCCCGCCACCCTGCGCGAATGCCTGCGCAAGGGCACCTTGCATGGGACCTTCAATCCGGTGCTGTGCGGCTCTTCATACAAGAACAAGGGCGTGCAGCAGGTGCTGGACGCCGTCGTCGACTATCTGCCGGCGCCGACCGACGTGGCGGCCATCAATACCGTGGATGCCGATGGCAACCCGAACGGCGAGCGCAAGTGCTCGGACGACGAGCCGTTCTCGGCGCTGGCGTTCAAGGTCATCAACGACGCCTACGGCGCACTGACCTTCGTGCGCGTGTACTCCGGCGTGCTCGTCAAGGGCGCCTCGGTGCAGAACACCACGCGCGGCAAGCGCGAAAAGATCGGCCGCATGGTCGAGATGTTCGCCAAGGAAGCCAATCCCATTGAAGAAGCCCGCGCCGGTGACATCATCGCGCTGGTATCGATGACCGACACAGAAACCGGTGACACGCTCAGTGACTCCGCGAATCCGGTGATCCTGGAGCGCATGCGCTTCCCGGAACCCGTGATCAGCGTGTCGGTGCAGGCCAAGAACAAGACCGAGCAGGAGAAGTTCGGCGCAGCCCTCGGCAAGATGGTACGTGCCGATCCCTCGCTGCGGCTGGAGACGGACCGCGACACGCTGCAGACGATTCTGCGCGGCATGGGCGAGCTGCACCTGGAAGTGACGCTCGATCGCATGCGCACCGAGTTCAATGTCGAAGGCGTGATGGGCGAGCCCCAGGTGGCCTACCGCGAGACCATCACCAAGCGGATCGACGAACAGTACGTGCACAAGAAGCAGACGGGCGGTTCGGGCCAGTTCGCCGAAGTGTGGATCACTTTCGAGCCGCAGGAACGGTCGGCAGGCTTTGAATTCGTCGACGCGACCTCGGGCGGCTCGGTGCCCCGGGAATACGTGCCGGCGGTGGAAAAGGGTTTGCGCCAGCAGATGGAACAGGGCGTCCTGGCCAAGTTCCCGACGGTGGACTTCAAGGCCACCTTGACGGACGGCAGCTACCACGACGTGGACTCCAATGCGCTGACCTTTGAAATCGCGGCCAAGGCCTGCTTCCGCGAGGCCGTGCGCAAGGCCGGCCCGATTCTGCTGGAGCCGGTGATGAAGGTCGAGACGGTGACCCCGGGCGACTACCTGGGCGATGTGATCGGTGACATCAATCGCCGCCGCGGCTCGATCGTGGATCAGCTGGAGCGCGGCACCAACGTCGCGGTCGTGGCGACCGTGCCGCTGTCGGAAATGTTCGGCTATATCGGGCATCTGCGTGGCATGACCAGCGGTCGTGCCTCGTACACGATGGAGTTCTCCCACTACGATCCGGTGCCGCGCAATGTGGCCGACGAGGTCATCGAAAAGGCGACCAAGCCCAAGACCTGAGCTTGCGCACCGAAACCGGCCCCCATGGGCCTGAAGCCGGAAGATGCACTTGCAGTGCCCTTCCGGCTTTTTCGTTTTTTACACCCTGTAAAGCCGCGCGCTATCATGTAGCGATGATCGAGAACACCAAATGGGGAGATGCTGCATGGTCAAGCTAATAAAGATCGGTCTGGCTGCTTTACTGCTCGTGGGCGTCGGCGCCCAGGCCGGGGTAACGATCAACTCGACGCGCGTCGGTGCCGTGGACGTGGCGGCGCTGGAGAAATTCTATGAGGCCGCCTTCGGGATGCAGGAAGTCCAGCGGATCGGGACTACCGAGGTGATGCTGAATTTCGGCGACTCCGTGGCGGCCGCGAAGGCAAACCCGGGCTCGCAGCTGGTGATCATGCACCGTGATTCCGATGAGCAGAAAGACACCATGGCGCACCTGATCTTCAATGTCACGGATATGACGGCCACGGCTGCGGCCATTACCGCAGCCGGTGGCAAGATGGAGCGCGCGCCGTTCGTGTTCGGCAAGACCGGTGTGACCATCGGCTTAGGAGTGGATCCGGCCGGCAATCATTTCGAAATGCTGCAGCAGCCCAAACACTGATCCGCTTCACAGCCGCGCCAGTACCACCCGACCAAATGCGCCGACGCGCAGCCGCGCGCCGGCTTTCTCGAAGAAGCGGGTATTTATTTCGGCACGTCCGAAGTCGCGGACCGTTGCAAAACCCAGACGCCGCAGCTGCCCATGCAGCTGCTCGGGACTGAAGAACGTCTGCCACGGCTCGCCGGCTGCGGCAACCCGACGCATCAGCACCTTCATGCCCCAGCGTCGCAGCAGGTC
>DATHOV010000026.1:0-5229 GCA_035484515.1 Lysobacteraceae bacterium | reverse complement strand
CGCGCCAGCGCGTACATTGCCGCTTTCCTCGCCACCTACGGGACGATCATGCCCATGCACCGACTGCCGCTGGCCCTTGCCCTGCTCGCCGCGCTTCCCGTCGCCACGGCCCAGGATGCGGCGCCCGCCGCGCCACCTGCGTCCGTCGCCGTGCATTGCGGGCATCTGTTCGATTCCGAATCCGGGCGGATGCTCGGCGAGACCACGGTCACCGTCGCCGGCGATCGCATCCAGTCCGTCCAGCCCGGCGCTCCGCAGGGCGGCGCACAGGTGATCGAGCTCGGCAACGCGACCTGCCTGCCCGGCCTGATCGACAGCCATACGCATCTGACCGAGCAGACCAGCCCTACCCTGTACAGCGACCAGTTCCACTGGAACGAGGCCGACTATGCGATCCGTTCGACGGTGTACGCGCGGCGCACGTTGCTGGCGGGATTCACGACGGTGCGCAATGTCGGCGACAACGATTACGACTCGGTCTCGCTGCGCAACGCGATCAATGCCGGCATCGTGCCGGGGCCGCGCATCTTCACCGCCGGCACGGCGATCGGTTCGACCGGCGGCCATGCGGACGACACCGACAGCTACCGCCACAATCTCGAAGGCGACCACGGCGCGAAGGATGGCATCATCAATTCGCCCGAGGACGCGTGGAAGGCCGTGCGCCAGCACTACAAGGAAGGCGTGGACCTGATCAAGATCATGCCGTCAGGCGGCGTGCTGGACACCAGTGCCAGCGTGGACAACGCGCAGCTCACGATCGAGGAGATTAAGGCCGTCGTCGCGGCCGCGCACGACAACGGCTTCACCGTCGCCGCGCACGCGCACGGCGCCGAGGCGATCCGCCGCGCGATCATCGGCGGCGTGGATTCGATCGAGCACGGCACCTTCATGAACGACGAGGACATGAAGCTGATGAAGGAGCGCGGCACCTGGTTCGTGCCGACAATCATCGCGGGCAAGTTCGTCGAGGAGAAGGCCGGCGTGCCGGGCTACTACCCGCCACAGGTCGCGGTGAAGGCGAAAATGGTCGGGCCGATCATCCAGGCCACTGCCGGCAAGGCCTATCGCGCGGGCGTGAAGATCGCCTTCGGCACCGACGCCGCGGTGTATCCGCACGGCGAAAACGCCAGGGAGTTCCAGTACATGGTCGAGGCCGGCATGCCGGCCGCGTTCACCCTGCAGGCGGCGACCACGCACGCCGCGCAACTGCTCAAGCATGACAAGGATATCGGCAGCGTCGCCACCGGCAAGTACGCCGACATCGTCGCCGTGCAAGGCGATCCGCTCGCGGACATCACCCTGATGCAGCATGTGAGCTTCGTGATGAAGGCTGGCGTCGTATACAAGCGCGACAGCGCGCCGGTACAGGTGGTTGCCCGAATCGAACCGGCGCCGGCGACCGCAACGGGTGAGGAACTGTCGGGGTACTGATCGCGATTTTTTGTTTGATGAATCCGGCCTCGTCGCTGTTGCCGAGGTTTTCGCCCGCGGTCAACGGGCGGAACCGCTCTACAACAACAAGAACGCTCTCCTGAGAAGAAAGAGCTGCCTGTCCCTGACTTGACTGCAGCAGTCTCGACGTGTCGTGTGCGCCATGTCGCGAAGCATTACCTTTCCGACCTTCGGGCCTTACAGATCCTGATACCCCAGCTCACCACCCGGAAGAATCGCGAAGCAACGCGTGGCCGTGCAGGCGGGTGTCGAGGCGATTTCGCCCGGTCGTTCGCTCCACTGCCATTGCAGCGTGTCGAGGTCCTGCCGGCCCACCCAGAGCGACGAATCCGCACCACGCACCGCAAGCACCGGCCACTTGCGTTCGATCCAGGCATGGACGCCGAGGACGGCATGGCCACCGACCAGGTTCCATGCGTAGTGGTCGTGGTCGTAGCGCACGGACCAGACCGCGTCGTCGCTGCCGATGACATAGCAGGTGGTGGCGCCTTCGGTTCGCAGGCAGGAGGGAGAGCCTTTGAGCTTCCCGGCCATCGACACCCACGTGACCTGCAATTGGCCGCTCGCGGTATCGGCATACCACAGGCCATCGTCATCGGTGGCGTGACCGAACACGCGGTAGTTGGGCTTGTTGTCCTTGTGCTTTTGCGGGCCCTGCAGATCGCTGAGTGCGACAGCGGGGGCGAAACCGAACTTCCTGTCGCCGACCGGGCTGGCCGGCCTTTCGCCGCCGTACTGCGGAATGAGCTGGCTCAATAGCACGCCGCCGCTGACGTAGAAACAACGGATCCCCTCGCTCTTGGTCGTCAGGTCGGCGATGCAGGCGGGAGCCGAAGCCAGGTTGCCGCCGTGGTCGATTGCGGGTCCCCATGTCTGGGTGCCGTCGGCGGAATTGATCGACATCAGCTGATTGTCCATTCCCACCCCGAAAACCGTCACCGAAAGACCTTCGGTCACGATCGACAGGCCCCTCTTGAGGCGGATACCCATGCCGGTCCATCCGCGCACGGCATTGACCATGTCGGTGTGTACGACACCCTTGTCCTGGGCATGAGCAGGTACCACGAAACCTGGCGCGAGCCCACAGGACAATGCCACCAGGGCCATCACCGACCATGGTTTGAGTGCGCGTTGTTTCATCTGGATACCTGGTTTGGCGGAAGGGTCGACATGTGTTTCCTCAGCACTGCAGCCAGGCCAGCCATTGCAATCGGGCGTCGCAGTGGACTCGCCCCGGCAGGCATCACGGTCTTATGCACGTTCCTGGTGCGTTTGTCACGGCAATCCGTTGGCTCCAGAGCGCTTGCGATGGTAACGCCGACGCGCGCAAGGCCTCGTGTATTCGCGTGAGCGACCCGTCCGACAAAGGATCGGCCCGGCCGATGGAAGACCCGGATCGCCTTGCATTCGCAACCTGCAGGCACAATGTGCGCTGGATCGAGTCCCGGGAACCAACGCCATGTTCGAAAAAGCCGTCGCCGACACCCATGCAGCCACCCACGTCTTCGACGCCACCGTCGCCGGCTTCGAGACCGATGTCCTGCAGGCCTCGCTGCAGACGCCGGTGCTGATCGACTTCTGGGCGCCGTGGTGCGGGCCGTGCAAGACGCTCGGGCCGATCCTCGAGAAGCTCGCCGCCGAGTACAACGGTGCGTTCCGCCTGGCGAAGGTCGATGTGGACAAGGAACAGGAGCTCGCAGGCGCCTTCCAGATCCGCTCGATCCCGACCGTGATCCTGGTCAAGGGCGGGCAACCGATCGATGGCTTTCCCGGCGCACTCCCGGAAGGACAGTTGCGCGCGTTTCTGAAGACGCACGGCATCGAACCCGCCCCCGCAGTCGAAGCGCCGAAGGACGAGGTCCCGACGGGTGCCGCGGCGCCTGTCGATCCGCATGCGGAAGTCGTGCGCCTGCGCGCGGCGGTCGCGGCCGCGCCCGAGCAGGATGCGGTCAAGCTCGACCTTGCGCTCGCGCTGTTGAATACCGGCGCCGCCCACGAAGCCGAACAGATCCTCGATGGCCTGCCCGCGAACCTCGCGACCGACGACCGTGCGATCCGCGCACGCGCGCACCTTGGTTTCGTGGCCCTGCTCAAGGACGCGCCGCCGGTCGCGGTGCTCGAAGCCGCGATCGCCGCAAATCCCGACGACCTGCGAGCGCGCCACCTGCTCGGCGCGCACAAGCTGGTCGGCGGCGATGCGGCCGGCGGGCTCGACCAGTTCCTCGAGATGCTGCGTCGCGACCGCGCCTATTCCGACGCCCTGCCGAAGCGCACGCTGATCGATGCGTTCCGCATGATCGACGATGCCGACCTGGTCGGCACGTACCGCCGCAGGATGGCGTCGCTGCTGTTCTGAAGTGCTGTCTGACGGCGCGCGGCAGTTGCCGCTGCTCGCCCGGCGCTGAACAGATTCCCCTTGCTGACGCAACGTCGCGGTCAACCGCGGCGGCAGCAAAGGCGTTGCCGTGGAGCTACCGGCTCAAGCCCGGCTGCCGTATGCTGACCATGACCCAAGAAGGCCATGGACCGTCCACACGACCTCATGCAGCCGCCGGCCAACCCTTCCGACCCGCGGGCCACGGTGGTGCACACCACCGGCGACACGACGGCACTTCCAGGCATCCCCGGCTATCGCGTCATCAGGAAGCTGGGCCAGGGCGGCATGGCGACCGTCTACATGGCTACGCAGATAGCCCTGGACCGACCGGTCAGCATCAAGGTGATGGAGCGCGATGCGCTGGGCGACGAGACCAGCATGCAGCGCTTCGAGAACGAGACGCGCACGATCGCCAAGCTCAGCCATCCGAACATCGTCGCGATCTACGAAGTGGGCCGCACCGACGACGGGCGCATGTACTACAGCATGCCGTTCCTGCCGAACGGCGATCTGGCGCAACGCAGCCTCGACAAGGACGATGCGCGCATCGTCGAACTGCTGCACACCCTGCTGTCCGCGCTCGATTACGCGCACACGCGCGGCATCGTGCATCGCGACGTCAAGCAGGAGAACGTGCTGTTCGATGGCGACAACCGGCCGCTGCTCGCCGATTTCGGCATCGCGATGTCGAAGCACGACGACGTGCGCATCACCACCGCGGGCTTCGCGGTCGGGAGCGCCGGCTACATGGCACCGGAACAGGCGCGCGGCGATGCGGTCGATGGCCGCGCCGATCTCTACAGCGTCGGCGTACTCGCCTACGAGCTGCTGACCGGCGAACTGCCGTTCCGCTCCAACGATGCGTTCGCGCTCGCACTGATGCATGCGCAGAAGGACATCCCGCGCCTGCCGCCCGCGAAACGCCACTGGCAGGCCTTCGTCGACAAGGCGATGGCGAAATCGCCGGAGCAGCGTTTCGCGAACGCGAAGGAGATGCTCGACGCGCTCGACCGCATCGGTCGCCGCAGCGGCAACCAGGTTTCGCGGCGCGTGCTGCGCACGATCGACAACACCACCTCGGGCAGCGGCTGGAAGCGCGCCGGCATGATCGGCCTGGCCAGCGCGGTGGTGATCGCGGGCGGGCTGTACGCGATGCGCGATCGCCTGCCGGGGTTCGGCGCGGCCGCGAATACCCCTGCGCCCGCATCGGCCACCGCATCGCCGCCGGGTCCGCCACCGGCGACTCCTGCAACGCCTGCAACGCCTGCAGCCCCGATAGCCACGGCATCGCCAGCGGTCACGCCTGCTGCCATGCCTGCTGCTTCTGCACCATCGGGCAACGCCGCGCCTGTCGCAACGAATGTGCCTCCGGCAACTTCATTGCCTTCATCGCCAGT
>DATHOV010000025.1:0-4630 GCA_035484515.1 Lysobacteraceae bacterium | reverse complement strand
GCTTGCCGCGTGTCCCTGGAAGTCATCCGCCCTGACCCGAACGATTTCTCGTCGTCCAGATCGAGCCACACCATAACGCGATCGAACGTGCCTTTGGCAGGACTGCATCGGAAGGAGGGTAGGGACATGCCTACGCGTACGACGTTCGCGCGGCAGCAAGGTAGCCCGGATGTAATCCGGGACGAGTGCCGCGCAATCCCGGATTACATCTGGGCTACCTTGCTATTGTGTCATCAAGCCAAGGGTTGAGAGCGGGGCATTCGAAGGTCGCCAAGAAGCGGTGCGGCTATGCCGCGACTTGTAGTTTTCGCGCCATCTTGAAAATGCGTCGGTAGGACAGGGCTCCATAGAAAACTTGCACGATCGCGAAGATCACGATGCCCATGCCGAAAGGGTACCCCCAGGCAGTTTCCGTACTGAGGATCATAAGTACGATCCCGCTGAGGGCGGTGAACGAGGCGGATACGAGGATTCCAACGATTGCGCGCCACACGTTGCCGCGACGTGCAACCCCGATCAGCATTTCAAGGTATGCGTCTTCTCCCATCGTTCGCATCATCCAGACTTTGCCGAAGTTCGAAGCGCAGATCAGCAGGCATGGAACCAAGAGGATGACGGCGGCCGTCGTGTCGACATAGGCAAGGAAGCTCACGAACATCGTCGCGATCGCGAATGGCCAGCGCAGACGTCTTACGATCGGATTCGCCTCGAGCTTAAGCGTCGGCGTCGCCAGATAGGTGCTGAGCACGTCGCCGACGCGCGACAGCAACAACAAGGCGAACAGCACGTGGTCGAAGTGGGAGTATACGAATTGTCTCAATGCATCCATGACGTACGCACACGATTCTATGAAACGGGTGATTGGGCGGATTCGAGGTGCAGCACGGACGAAGTTTCGGCATATTCGGCTACAGCGGCACCAAATTCGCATAAGCCATCACCAGCCACTTCGTCCCCGCGTTCTCGAAGTTCACCTGCACGCGCGCATGCGCGCCGCTGCCTTCGGCGTCCATCACCACGCCGATGCCGAAGCTCGGATGGGCGACGCGCTGGCCGAGGCGCAGGCCGGGCGTCGAGGGCCGCGATGGTTCGCTCGCGCGGCCGCCGAACACGGGTCGGCTGAGTTGGATCTTCGGACGCACTTCGTGCAGCAGCGGCGCCGGGATTTCGCGCAGGAAGCGTGAGGGTTGGCCGTAGTTGTCCTGGCCGTGGATGCGGCGGACTTCGGCGTAACTCAGGATCAGTTTCTGGCGCGCGCGGGTGATGCCGACGTAGGCGAGTCGGCGTTCCTCGGCCAGGCGTCCGGATTCTTCCAGAGAGCGGCTGCTCGGGAACATGCCTTCTTCCATTCCGGCGAGGAACACGAGCGGGAATTCGAGTCCCTTCGCGCTATGCAGGGTCATCATCTGCACCGCGTCCTCACCGGCCTCGGCCTGGCCTTCGCCGGCTTCGAGCGATGCGTAGGCGAGGAAGGCGACGAGTTCGGTCATGCCGTCGGCTTCCTCCTCGTCGCGGCGCGCGAAGCGCGATGCGACCGACACGAGTTCGTCGAGGTTGTCGGTGCGCGAATCGAGCGTACCTTTCGATTCGGCCGCGTAGTGGTCGCGCAGGCCGGTGCGCAGCAGCACGTGATCGACCTGTTCTTTGAGGTCTAGGCCGACCAGTTCGCGCGACAAGGCTTCGATGAGTTCTACGAACGCGCGCAGCGCATTGCGCGCACGCCCCGCGAGCCCGCCGGCGAGCGACATCGCGATCGACGCTTCGAACATCGACGCGGCGTTTTCGCGCGCGTACCTGCGCACTTCATCGAGCGTGCGCCCGCCGATGCCGCGCGCGGGAGTATTGACGGCCCTTTCGAATGCCGCATCGTCGGCGCGATTGGCGACCAGCCGCAGGTAGGCGAGCGTGTCCTTGATCTCGGCGCGCTCGAAGAAGCGCACGCCGCCGTAGACGCGGTAGGCGATGTTCTCGCGGCGCAGTTCCTCTTCGAACGTGCGCGACTGCGCGTTGCTGCGGTACAGGATCGCCGCATCGACGCAGCATCCGCCATCGCGCACCCAGCGCTTGATGCGATCGACCACGAAGCGCGCTTCGTCGACTTCGTTGTAGGCCGCGTACAGGTCGACCGGCTCGCCGTCGCCGCTGTCGGTCCACAACTGCTTGCCGAGGCGGTCGGCGTTGTTGCGGATCACCGCGTTGGCGGCGCCGAGGATGTTCGCGCTCGAGCGATAGTTCTGCTCGAGCTTGATCGTGCTCACGCGCGGGAAGTCGCGCAGGAAGTGCTGCACGTTCTCGACTTTCGCGCCGCGCCAGCCGTAGATCGCCTGGTCGTCGTCGCCGACCACGAACGCGTGGCCGGCGTCGCCGGCGAGCATGCGTATGAAGGCGTACTGGATCGCGTTGGTGTCTTGGAATTCGTCGACCAGCAATTGCCCGAAACGCTGCCGGTAGTGCGCGAGCAGGGCCGGATGTTCAAGCCACAACTCGTGCGCGCGCAGCAGGATTTCCGCGAAGTCCACGAGGCCCGCACGGTTGCAGCGCTTCTGGTATTCGTCGTACACCGCGAGCAGCGTCTGCGCGTAGTAATCGCCGCCGGGCTGGATGTGGCGCGGTCGCCGGCCCTCGTCCTTCTGTGAGTTGATCCACCACGCGATCTGGCGCGGCGTGAAACGCGCCTCGTCGATGTTGAGCTCGTTGACGACGCGCTTGATCAGGCGGATCTGGTCGTCGGAATCGAGCACCTGGAAGCTTTCCGGCAATCCCGCTTCCTGCCAGTGCAATCGCAGCAATCGATGGGCGAGTCCGTGGAAGGTGCCGATCCACATGCCGCGACTTCCGCCGGGCAACATGGCGCCCGCGCGGTTGCGCATCTCGCCGGCGGCCTTGTTGGTGAAGGTGACCGCGAGGATGCCGTGCGCCGGCACGCCGTGCACTTCGTGCAGCCAGGCGATGCGGTGGATCAGCACCCGGGTCTTGCCCGAGCCCGCGCCGGCCAGCACCAGATAATGTCCCGGCGGTGCGCTCACGGCTTCGCGCTGGGCCGGGTTCAGCCCGTCGAGCAAATGCGATACATCCATGCGTACAGTTTACGCGAGGGGTCGCGGGCACGTCCGCCGGACACGCACCTCGCAGGTCGCCTGCGGAACTGTGGTAAATAGCCGTTGGGTCAAGGCTGCAAGGGGATGCGTTTGCCGATGGAAGCGACCGGGGCCAGCGGTACCACGGCCATCGCGGTGCGCCAGATGGAATGGTTGCGGCGGCTCGTGGAAGCGGGCACACCGCGGCAGGTTGCGGCTGAGATCGTGCGCCTGGCCGGGGAGTATCCCGCCTGCCGGTCGGCCGTCGTCGTGTGGGGATTCGATGGCACGGGTCAGCCCGAATGCGAGCCTTCCGGCCAGCCCACCGATTCCGAGTTGGCGCTGGCGCGTCTGGCAGCGATGAAGGTCGGGCCGGTGTTCCGCGTCGAGGGATCGCGCATCGCGCTGCGTTTGGCCGATGCGCAACCGGCGGTGCTGCTGGTCGAGGTGAAGGGCGAGACCGAGCAGCATCGTTTCATCGATGCCGGCGCGGTCTGGCTGGAGATCGCCGGCCGCCACCTCGCGCGCGCGCTAGAGGCGGTCGAGCTGCGCGGCTCGCTCAAGCGCATGGGGCGATCCGAGCGCCTGCAACATGCGCTGTTCGCGATCTCCGACCTCGCCGGTTCCGACCGCGACATGCCGGACATGCTGCGCGGCATCCAGGCTATCGTCGGCACCCTGATGTATGCCGAGAATTTCTTCATCGTGCTCTACAACGCCGAGCGCGACACCCTGCGCTTCCTGTATTTCGTCGATGTCGAGGACCGCCGGCCGCGCGATCCGCACCTCGAGATCGCAATGGCCTCGCGCGAGCGCTCGCTGACCTGGTACCTGATCCGCGACGGCAGGCCGCTGATGGGCAGCACCGACCAGCTTCTCGCGCAGATCTCCGGCCCGTACGTCGCGGTCGGGCCGGACAGCGAGGACTGGCTCGGCGTGCCGATGCTGCGCGACGGCCAGGTGCATGGCGCGATCGTGGTGCAGAGCTACCAGCCGGGCATCGGTTTCTCGGCCGAGGATCGCACCCTGCTGGAATTCGTCGCCAGCCACATCCTCACCGCGCTGGAACGAAAGCAGGGCAAGGATGACCTGGAACAACGCGTGCGCCTGCGCACCACCGAGCTGGCCGAGGCGAATCAGGTGCTGCAACAGGAGATCGTCGAGCGCCATCGCGCCGAGCGCCTGCAGAAGGCGTTGTTCCAGATCGCCCAGCTCGCCACCGCCGACATCAGCCAGGGCCAGTTCTACCGGCGCGTGCACGCGGTGGTCGGCGCCCTGCTGAATGCGAAGAACTTCTTCATCGGCCTGCTTTCCGGAGACGGCCGGATGCTGGATTTCCCTTACTACATCGACGGCGGCGTGAACAGCCTGGCGTCGCGACCGCTGGGACGTGGTCTGAGCGAATACGTGCTGCGCAAAGGCGTGCCGCTGCGCGCCATGACGACCGGCATCGTCGATCTCGCCCTGCAGGGCGAAGTCGATCCCTTGATGGCTGGGACGAAGGTGGTGTGCTGGCTCGGCGTTCCGCTGTTCGTCGACGAGAGCGCGATCGG
>DATHOV010000024.1:0-5346 GCA_035484515.1 Lysobacteraceae bacterium | reverse complement strand
GGGCTTCTGCTACCGGGAGGATCGCGAGGATGGAACCGCCGCGGATGGCAACCGCATGATCGACCAGCACTGCGCCGTGCGGCTCGACGGGGATGACCCAGCCGGCTTCGATGATCAGGTCGCAGGGGTGGGAGACGGTGTCGGTCATGCTCTCACTTTGTCATTACTCGCCGCATCCTGCAGCTCGCCCTTCGGGCCTGCTTCGCCGTTCGCTTCGGCATCCTGCCTCCGCAGTCCGAACGTAGTGAGGAATCTGTTGGAGGAATGAGCCTCAAGCCATCGACTTGGCTGTATCGAAGCGACGCATTGGCGTTGGGCGTTGGCAATCCTTGAACGTCAAAAGCAGGTCTCATACAAGAACAGATCCCTCGCTGCGCTCGGGATGACGTTCTGGCAAAGCCGCGCGCTTCGCGCGCGGGCCAGAATGTCACTTCACCCTGCTCACGTACTCGCCGGAACGAGTATCGACCTTGATGATTTCATCCTGATTGACGAACAGCGGCACCCGCACCACCGCGCCGGTCTCGAGCTTGGCCGGCTTGCCGCCGCCACCCGAGGTGTCGCCGCGCAGGCCCGGGTCGGTCTCGACGATCTTCAGCTCGACGAAATTCGGCGGCTGCACCGCGATCGGCGTGCCGTTCCACAGAGTGACCACGCAGGGCTCCTCGCCCTTGAGGTACTTCGCCGCATCGCCCACGCCGGCCGCATCGGCCTGCACCTGCTCGAAAGTGTCGGACTGCATGAAATGCCAGTGCTCGCCGTCGTTGTAGAGGTACTGCATGTCGGTGTCGACCACGTCGGCCGCTTCCAGCGAGTCGGTCGCCTTCATCGTCATCTCCACCACGCGGCCGGACTTGATGAAGCGGTACTTGATGCGTGTGAATGCCTGGCCCTTGCCGGGCTTGACGTATTCGGTGTCGGTGATGACGCAAGGCTCGTTGTTGACGATGATCTTCTGGCCGTTCTTGACGTCGTTCATCCCGTAAGCCATGCGTAACGCTCCGTAAGCGTGCGTGCCGTTACCGCGAACGGCTACACTGGTGATTGAAAGAGATACTGGTTCGAAGAGACTTTGGCGCTGCCGATGGCAGCCGCAGCCCGACATGATAACCGCTCAGGCCCACCCCGCGCAGCCGCGCTGGCAGCAGCTCTGGCGCGACGCAGTGCGCGATCCGCGCGAGCTGCTGCGCCTGCTCGACCTGCCCGCTCTGGCTTCCACCCTTTCGGACGCGGCCACCGCGCAGTTCCCACTGCGGGTCCCGCGCGGCTTCGTCGCGAAGATGCGTCGCGGCGATCCGCACGACCCGCTGCTGCGCCAGGTGCTGCCGATCCTCGACGAGGAATGCATCGCGCCCGGATTCGACCTCGACGCCGTCGGCGACGCGGCTGCGCGCGGCGCCACCGGCGTGATCCACAAGTACGCCGGCCGTGCCCTGCTGGTCGCGACCGGAAGCTGTGCGGTGCACTGCCGCTACTGCTTCCGCCGGCACTTTCCGTATGCAGAGGAAACCGCGGCGGCCGCGCGCTGGACCGAGGCGCTGGATTACCTGCGCGCCGACACGGGCATCGAGGAGGTCCTGCTCTCCGGCGGCGATCCGCTGTCGCTGTCCACCGCCAAGCTGGCCGAGTTCAGCGATGGACTCGCGCGCATCGCGCACGTCCGCACCCTGCGCATCCACACCCGCCTGCCCGTGGTCCTGCCCGAACGCGTCGATGCCGAGTTGCTCGACTGGCTGCGCCGCCTGCGGCAACGGCTGGTGATCGTGATCCACGCCAACCATGCCGACGAGCTCGATGCCCAGGTCGATGCCGCGCTGGATGGGCTGCGCACCGCCGGCGCGACCCTGCTCAACCAGTCCGTCCTGCTGCGCGGCGTCAACGACGATGTCGATGCGCTGGCCGCGCTGTCGCGGCGGTTGTTCGATGCCGGAGTACTCCCCTATTACCTGCACCAGCTCGACCGCGTCGCGGGTACCGCGCACTTCGAGGTCGGCGACGATCGCGCCCGCGCCCTGCATACTGCCATGCGCGAACGCCTGCCCGGCTACCTTGTGCCGCGGCTGGTGCGCGAAATCGCCGGCGAACCGTCGAAGACGCCGGTTTAGGGATGGTCTGGACAAGTCCATCCTGGACTTGTCCAGACGCGTCGAGTCCGGCACATGTCCGGACTCGACTCTCGCGAATCAACGACTTGCGTCGTTGTTCGCGTCGGTGCATCCATGCACCGCAGGAACCTCTGAACTTGTTCAGAGGTTCCTTAGAAGATTTTCCCCGACTCGCCGGACCCGCAACGCGCACGCACGCGATCCTGCCGACATGGCGTTTTCCACCCCCCGTTAACCGTGCTGAGGTACTATCGGGGCTCGTCGCACTCCTCACAAACTGCGTAGAATCCGCGCAGAACCCATTGACGTACCTAGAGCCTTGCGCATGGCCGCGAAAGCGAAAGAGACAGTCATTCGGCTGATGGTGATCGAGGATCAGCTTGACCACGCCGAGCACCACATCAGCATGTTGCGCAACGGCGGCATCGCGGTGCGTCCGCAGCGCCCGCAGGACCTGGCCGAGCTGAAAACGCAGCTCTCCGAGGGCAATGTCGATCTCGTGCTCGCCTCGCTGGACGCCACCACCCTGCCCTTCTCCAGCGTGATCGCAGCCGTGAATGCCAGCGGCAAGGACATCTCGGTCGTGGCCACCATCGGCGCCCTGGAAGAGGACCGCGTGGTCGCGGCGATGGTCGCCGGCGCCCGCGACGTGGCCCTGCGCAACCGCCCCGAACACCTTCGCCTGATCGTCCGCAACGAATTCGCCTCGCTCGAGGACCGCCGCGAGCGGCGCCGCGCCGAAGCCGCGCTGCACGAATCCGAGCGTCGCTCCGATTCGCTGATGGCGTCCTCGCGCGATCCGATCGCCTACGTCGCCGACGGCATGCACATCCGCGCGAACGAGGCCTACCTGGAGATGTTCGGCTACGAGGAATTCGAGGAGATCGAAGGCCTGCCGCTGCTGGACATGGTCGGCGACAGCGACACCGAGCGCTTCAAGGCCCTGCTCAAGAGCCTCGCCAAGGGCGAGCGGCCGCCGGACAAGTACGAACTGCGCGCGCGCCGCGCCGACGGTTCGGATTTCGACGCGACCATGGAGTTCTCGCAGGCGAAGTACGAGGGCGAGGACTGCCTGCAGATCGTCTTCCGCCAGCGCATGGTCGATGAGGACATGCAGCGCGAGCTCGACGAGCTGCGCTACCGCGACCAGACCACCGGCCTGTCGAACCGCCGCCATTTCCTCGAACAGCTCGAACCGGTGGTCAAGGCCGCCTCCGAGGGCCGCAACGACCAGATCCTGTTGCTGATCGAGCCCGACCACTACTCCACGCTGATGCAGGAAATCGGCATCGGCCACACCGACGAATTCCTCGCACGCCTGGCCGCGCGCCTGCGCGAGACCATCGGCGACAAGGCGATCACCGCCCGCTTCGGCGACCACACCTTCGCCGTGCTCAAGACCGACTCGCCGCCCCAGGCGAGCCTCGCGCTGGCCGAGTCGATCCGCGCCGCGTTCCACGGTTACATCGTCGAGGCCGGCGGCCGCTCGGTGAACCTCACCGTGAGCATCGGCGGCGTGCAGATCGGCGAGAAGATCGCCAGCCTGCAGCAGGTGCTTGGCAAGGCCGGCCAGGCGGTCAACTCCTCCGGCAGCCTCGGCGGCAACCGCGCCGAGATCTTCGATCCGTCGGCGCGCGACCGCGCGGAGACCGAGCGCATCGCCGCCTGGGTCGAGCGCATCCACGAAGCGCTCAAGGGCGACGGCTTCCTGCTCCACTACCAGCCCGTCATCAGCATGAACGGGCAGCCTGGCGAGACCTACGAGGCCCTGCTGCGCATGAAGGGTCCATCCGGCGAAATCGTGCCGCCGACGAACTTCCTGATGATCGCCGAGGAACACGGCCTGCTCGACGACGTCGATCGCTGGGTGGTGAGCCGCGCGATCGCGGTCCTGGCCGAACGCAAGAAGGCGGGCAAGCAGACTACGCTGATGGTGAAGGTCACCCCGGCTTCGCTCACCGAAGGCGGCTTCGAGACCCTGATCACCGAGCAGCTCAAGAAGCACGGCGTGCCCGGCGACCGCCTGATCCTGGAGATCCCCGAGTCCAAGGTCTTCACCAACCTGCGCGCGACGCAGGAACTGCAGAAGTCGATCCAGGCGCTGGGTTGCCGCATCGCCCTCGAACAGTTCGGCACCGGCCTGAACTCGTTCCAGATGCTCGGCCACATCGACGCGGCCTTCCTCAAGATCGACCGCTCGTTCTCGACCGACCTCGCCAAGACGCCCGAGAACCAGAAGAAGATGCGCGAGATCACCATGGAAGGCCATCGCCTCGGCAAGCAGGTGATCGCCGAATTCGTGCAGGACGCGGGCAGCATGAGCGTGCTGTTCTCGGTCGGCGTGGATTACGTGGAAGGGCACTTCCTGGCCCAGGCCGGCCCGGACATGAATTACGAGTTCTGAGGTCGACACGACGCAGGCAGCCGCGCGCCGGGCACCGTCCATGCCTGCAGGAAATCCGCTGCGCTACCGGGGCCGATTCGCGCCATCGCCGACCGGCCCCCTCCATCTGGGCTCGCTGGTCGCAGCACTCGGCAGCTGGCTGATCGCGCGCCATCGCGGCGGCGACTGGCTGCTACGCATCGAGGACATCGACCCGCCACGCGAAGTGCCCGGCGCATCGATGCAACAGATCGAAACGCTCGCCGCCTTCGGCATGCAATCCGACGAAGCCGTCCTCTGGCAAAGCACACGCAGCGACGCGTATGCAGAAGCGCTCGATCGCCTGTTGCAGAACGGCCATGCCTTTCCCTGCCTGTGCAGCCGCAGCGACCTCGCGGGCACCGACGGCATCCACCGCCGTTGCGTGGGACACGACACCGCCTACGACCACGACGGCCGCCAACCCGCGATCCGGTTGCGTGTCGGAGATGGGTCCGTTGGTTTCGACGATGCGATCCAGGGCCGCTTCGAACAGGACGCCGCGCGCGACATCGGCGACTTCGTCCTGCGGCGCGCGGATCGCCTGTGGGCCTACCAGCTCGCGGTCGTGGTCGACGATGCGGCGCAGGGCATCACCGAGGTCGTGCGTGGCGCCGACCTGCTCGATTCCACGCCGCGGCAGATCCTGCTGCAACGGGCGCTGGGGCTGGCGACGCCAGCCTACGCACATCTTCCGGTCGTGTTCGATGGCGACGGGCGCAAGCTCTCCAAGTCCACCGAATCGGCGCCGGTCGCCCCCCGCGATCCCCTCCCCGCACTGCAGCATGCGTTGTCCGTGCTGGGGCAGGATTCCCGCGC
>DATHOV010000023.1:0-8835 GCA_035484515.1 Lysobacteraceae bacterium | reverse complement strand
CTCAACGACCGCGCGCGCCTGGACGAACTGATCTGCGACGGCGTGCTGGTCGCCACCGCAGCCGGCAGCACCGCCTACAACTTCTCCGCGCACGGGCCGATCCTTCCCTTCGGCTCGAACGTGATCGCCCTGACCCCGATCGCCGCCTTCCGCCCGCGGCGCTGGCGCGGCGCACTGCTGCGCGCCGATACCATCGTGCGCTTTGAAGTGCTCGACCCCGACAAACGCCCAATGAGCGCGACCGCCGATTCGCACGAAGTTCGCGATGTGGTCGAAGTGACCGTGCGCGAATCCAGGGAGCACGTCGTGACCCTACTGTTCGATCCCGAGCACAACCTCGAGGAGCGGATACTGGCGGAGCAGTTCGTGAGTTGAGTCGTTCGTCGCCGCGTCGCAGCAACAGCTTCCAGCTGCTCGCACGCGCCGCAGTTGGCGATCGCTATCCTGCCGGGACCACGTCCTGTTCAGCACAATGCAGGTCATCCGCATCGATCGCATCCTGGGCCGCGATCGCATGCAGGCGATCCAGGATCGGCTGCAACGCGACCTCGTAGTTGCGCCAGCGCGCGAGGCTGCGCCCGTGGATCGGTTCGCGGACCTGCTGCCGGCTGGCGCTTCCGACGTAGCCCCTGCGTTCGGCGAAGGCGGCGACGTCGGGATGCCAGTCCATCCCGGATGCAGCCAGGATGCGTCGGGCCTCGGTCTCGGGTTCGGCGACCAGATCCTCGTAGCGTATCTCGATCAACCGTTCGCCGATCGTGGCGCGCCAGTGCCGCATCAGTCGCCGGTGCTGTTCGATGCGGTGCGCGATGTGCCTGAGTTCGTTGATCCAAGCCACTTCGCCGGTGAACTGCGCGAACCAGCAGGAGAGGGCGACATCGCGTGGGTCGCGCCGGATGTGGACGATCGTGGCGCCGGGAAAGGCCATGCAAAGCCAGCCCGCCATCAGATAATTGTCCGGCATCTTGTCGACGATGCGATCGGCGCCCGCGGGCAGGCCGAGATGGCGCACGCGCTGTTCCAGCATGCGCAGGTGCCATGCGGCGGCTTCGTCGATCGCCTGCGCCGGCAACGTGTCATGCGATTGACCGGAAGCGGCCAGGGCACGCTTCCAGCCGGCTTCGGCGAAACGTTGCTCGCCCACGCCGACCATGCGCGGGTGGGCGGCGAGCATGCGTTCCAGCAGGGTCGTGCCCGAGCGCGGCAGGCCGATCACGAAGACGGGTCGACGGTCCTTGCTGCCGGCGCCGCGCAGCCGCTCGAACAGCAGCGTGGTGTAGTCACGGACGAGGGTATCGATGCGGCTTTCGTGTTGCGCCAGATCGTAGCGTTGCGGCGGCGGGGTGGCTTCGATCATCAATGCGTTCGTCCGCGCGGCATGCCGCCATGCCGCCGGGAACTCGCCGGCACGGTCGTGGTGCCTGGCCAGTGTTTCGTGGAGGCGTGCGAGGACGCGGGTGGCGGGCTTGGCGGCGATCGCGTTCCTGACGGTTTTCAGCAAGGCATCGTCGAGTCGCCAGCCGTTCAATTCCACCAGGCCCCAGAGCGCGTCCGGGTTGCCGGGATCGCTTTTGAGCGCTGCGCGGAAATATGCACGCGCGGTGTCCGGATCGCCACGTCCAGCCGCCAGGCCACCCAGTTCGACGCGTACCCAGACATCGTGCGGACACATGGCGTGGTAGGCCTCGAATGCGCATTGCGCATCCTGCAGGCGCTCGTTGGCCAGCAGCATCTTCGCGTGGACGCCGCGCAGGCCGGCATGCTGGGGATGCCGGTCGACGAGCGCCTGCAGCACATGGCAGGCGGTGTCCGCGTCAGCCACTTCCCGCAGGATGCTTTCCAGCCATCCGCCGGGATTGGCATAACGACGCTCGATCGCGAGCGCCCGATCGAAGAGATCCAGGGCCTGCTCGCGCAGTCCCATCATCAGGCTGACGCGCGCCCATCCGCACAGCAGGTTGAGATCCTTCGGCAGCAGCGAGGCGGCGAGCCGGTAGCGTTCGTCCGCTTCCGCGCCGCGTCCGGCCAGTACCAGCAGGTTGCCGGCCGCGTGCAGCACCGGAACGTCGATCGGGGCGGCGCGATTGGCACGGTCGAGGAAGGGCAGGGCCTCGGCGAACCTGCCCATGCGCGCCAGTTGCATGCCCGTCATCGCATCGGAACCACTCATCGGCGCAAACCTCTGGTTTCGGTATCGGGCGGGTGGTCGCGGGCATGCAGCAGTAATGAAATTGAAATGATTTCATCGATTGGAGCAATCGCTTTGTTAGGAATTCCTTAATCAGGCGCCATGGCCGCGCAGTGGCGGGAAGCGACCGACAGCCGGTATCCGCCGGTCCGTCTCGCCTGCGGAGACGCCGTCGTCGATACTGTGCCGATGAGCCCGGAATCTCCCGATCACCTGGTCGTCGCCATCACGGCGCGCGCGCTGTTCGATCTCGAGGACAGCCACGAACTCTTCGAGCGCGACGGGGTGCGCGCCTACGCGGACTTCCAGCGTTCGCGCGAGAACGACGTGCTCGCGCCGGGGATCGCGTATCCGCTGGTGCGCAAGTTGCTCGCGCTCAATGCCGGCGCGCCCGCGGACGTGCCACGGGTGGAAGTGATCCTGCTCTCGCGCAATTCCAGCGACACCGGGCTTCGCATCTTCAATTCGATCGAGCACTACCGGCTGGGCATCGTGCGTGCGGTGTTCACCGGCGGCGAACCGACCGATCCCTACATCAAGCCCTTCGGGGCGCAGTTGTTCCTGTCGGCGAATCCAGCCTCGGTGCGGCGCGCGCTGGAGCGTGGCGCGGCGGCAGCGACCATTCTTCCCTCGGGAAGCGGGAACTCGAGCGAAAGTGCCGACGCGGCGACATCGGCGGCGCTGCATGCCAGCCATGCGCGGGATGCCGGCGAACGCCATCCCGACCAGATCCGCATCGCCTTCGACGGCGATGCGGTCATCTTCGGCGACGAGTCGCAGCGGATCGCGAGCGAGCAGGGGATCGCTGCGTTCTCGCGCAACGAGGTCAGGCTCGCGCACACGCCGATGTCCGGCGGCCCGTTCAAGGGCTTCCTCGCGGCGCTGCACAGGCTGCAGCAGGAGCTTCCCGCAGAGGATCCGCCGATCCGCACTGCGCTGGTCACCGCTCGTTCCGCGCCCGCGCACAAGCGCGTGATCCTCACCCTGCGCGAATGGGGCGTGCGCCTTGACGAGGCGTTGTTCCTCGGAGGCCGCGACAAGGGCCCGTTCCTGCGCACGTTCGGCGCGGACATCTTCTTCGACGACTCGCAGCAGAACATCGACAGCGCACGCCGTCACGTCGCCGCGGGGCACGTGCCACACGGGGTGGCGAACGAGTGATTTCGCTCAGGCGGCCGTGGCGGTCGCCGGAACCGATGAACTCCTCATTGCGTAGATGATCCACGCCAGTGCGGTGAGCACTGCGCCACCGAGGAATGCCCACTCGCCGCGACCGTACTGCCACAGCACTGCGGCGACCGCTGCGCCGAGCACGCCGCCGAACCCGGAGCAGAATCCGTACAGAAGGCTCTGGCCCGCGGCGGCGCGCGCGCCCGGGAAATACACGACCATCATCCGCATCAGGCAAGCCTGGAACACCGCGAAACTGAAGGCGTGCGTGAGTTGTGCGGCGAACATGATCGCGAACGAATCGGCGAACAGCGCGGTGATCGCCCAGCGTATGGTGCCGATGGCCAGGCACAGGCTCAGCAGGCGCGGCGCGCCAACGCGTGCGATCAGGCCGGGCGCGAACCAGAACATCGCGATCTCGGCGAGCACGCCGGCGGCCCAGAGAATGCCGACGTGCAGACCATCGTGGTGGTGGTCCTGCAGGTGCAGGGTGTAGAACACGTAGAACGTGCCGAAGCCGGCCTGCGCAAGCATCGCCACGAGCAGGAAACGGCGCACGCCGGGGCGCTTCCACAGGTGCCCCGCATCGGCAACGGTGTCGATGTGCGCGGGTGGGCGATCATCGCGATGCGGCCATGCGGCGAGCAGTACCGCAACCAATAACGGCAGGCAGATCCACGGGAATACGGCATCGCCGAAGTGATCCATGATCGCGCCGTAGCATCCCGCGACGATCAGGAAGCCCGCCGAACCCCACAGGCGGATGCGTCCGTAGTCGTGGCTATCAGCGCCCAGTGCCGTGAGCGTCATCGCCTCGAACTGCGGCAGCAGTGCGTTGTAAAAGAAGCCGAACGCGAGCATCACCCCGAGCAGGGTGGCCGTGGAGCGCGTCAGCGTGAAACCCGCGAAGCACAGCAGTCCGAACGCGCAACCGTACACGAGCCACATCCCGGGGCGTGCGCTGCGCGCGGTCAGGGCGGCCCATGCGGGTGGGGCGACGACGCGCGATGCGTACCACAGCCCGAGCATCGCGCCTACGACGTAGCCGCCGTGTCCGAGCGAGTTCACCCAGCGCCCGACATACGGCGTGTATGCGCCGATCGCGGCGTAGTACCAGAAGTAGAACTGGGCGAAGAGGAAACGCCGGCGCGCGTTCATCCGCGGACGCGTCCGCGCGCTCGACGGCGCATCAGAACTCCAGGTCCAGCGCCGCGCACAGGTAGTCGATCAAGGGCGCACAGCCGCGCAGGCCGTCGCCGACGGCCTTGAGCAATCGCGGCCCGGTCACGGTCGCGTCGTCGAGCGTAGCCATCGCCACGTAGTTCTTGCGCTTGAGGTCGTCGATCAGTTCATGGTCGGCCGGATAGCCGCGTGGTGGGCGTGCCAGCGATTCCTCGTGCATCGTGTACCTGCGTCGGAACGCGGGCGAACGCACGGCTTTCTTCCAACTCTCCGGGTTCTCGACGATGAAGTCGCGGATGCGGCGTTGAGTCGCCGGTTCCGGATGCCACAGCCCGCCGCCGATGAAGCAGTCGCCGGGCTGGATGTGCAGATAGAACGAGGGCGCCTCGATGCCATGTCCGGGTCTTTGCAGGGTCGCATCGACCGCGGCGATCTTCGTGCGCTCGTGGTAGAAACGCGCGCCTGACCAGGTCTTGTACGGGGTCTTGTCGTTCGCGAAACGGGTATCGCGATGGATGCGGAACAGCGAACCACCGGCTGGCTTCGGGTCGGCGCGGAAGTGCGCGCTGATCGTCGCCAAAGGCGCCTGCAGGTCGGCGATCAGGCGCAGGAACGGCTGCCGCAGGTGTTCCTCGTAGTCGGCCTTGTGTGCGTTGAACCACTCGCGGTTGTTGTTCTTAGCCAGCGCTTTCTGGAACCTGAAGGTACGATCGGTGAAGTAGGTGGGCATGGCTTGCTCCTCGACGTCCTCACGCGGCCGGCATCATGACAGGCCGCTGCCGATTCTGCGTCCCCAGTCCTGAAGCGCGTCAAGCAGCACCTGTGCACGCCCGTCTTCCGCATGCCCAGCGCGCAACGCGGCGATGCTTGCAGCATGCGTCTCGAACGAATATTCCGAAAGCCCCGCGTCGCTGTCCAGTCGTGCGCGGCGATAGGCGTTCCAGCGTGCCTGCTGTCCGGCGTCCAGGGTTTCGGGCCAGTTGCGGGCCTGGTAGCGGAATGCGAGCTCGGAAAGACGCGGGTCCTGGAACTGCGCGGCGAATGCGCACAGGGCTTCGGGCATCGCTGTGCGAACTTGCTGGAACAGGCGCTTGTCGTGGTCCGGAACGAAGCCGTCGTACAACGCCGCATCCGTATCGGCGACGTGCTTCTCGCGCGGCGCGGCAAACACCCGTCGTACCTTCTCGGCCAGGCCGTCGGCGGTGCGCAAGGTTTCGACGCGGCGCTGCGCGAGCGCAGGATCGATGCGCAGCCGTTCGAAATCCGGTTCACGCAGTACGTCCAGCGCGACAAGGGCTGGGCAGCGGTTGAGGTGGATCTCCTTGAGCGGAATCCGCGACTCGCCTGTGGGCAGGTCGGCGGTCGGCGTGTATAGCCTGTCGGCTATTTCGTCGGCGCCATAGGCGAGCAAGGCTGCCGGATCGGCGTCGAGATCGAATACGATCACCCGGTTGTCGATGCCCGGATGCCTGCAGATCGGCGCGACCAGCGCAGCGTTGCGGCGCGTGGCGGGGTATTTGCCCGTGATGTGCAATACCGGCTTCATGTGCGCGACATCGAGCAGGCCGGCTGCGAAGCGCTTGTCGCGCAGTTTCAGGCAATAGTCGTACAGCTTCGGCTGCGCGAGCTTGAACAGGCGCGCCAGTCCGACGAGCGCGTGCACGTCGGACAGCGCGTCGTGCGCGTTCTCGTGGCCGATGCCGTTCGCGGCGGAAAGGTCGGTGAGCTTGAAGCTCGTTGCGCCTGTTGCAGCGCCCGCGGCATCGGCGCGCCGAGGCCAGACCATGCCGTCCGGACGCAGCGCGTGCGCGAGTCGCAGCATGTCGAGCAGGTCCCAGCGCGAATTGCCGCCGCGCCACTCGCGCTCGTACGGATCGTGGAAGTTGCGGTATGCGGTGTAGCGGATGAATTCGTCGTCGAAGCGCAGCGAGTTGTAGCCGACCGTGCAGGTCTGCGGCACCGACATTTCGTCGAGCACATGGCCGATCAGCTCCGCCTCACGCACTCCCTCGCGCAGCGCCTGCTGCGGCGTGATGCCGGTGATCAGGGTGGCTTCGGGCGAAGGCAGCAGGTCGTCGGCAGGCTTGCAGTACATCACCAGCGGTTCGCCGATCGGATTCAGGTCGTCGTCGGTGCGCAGGCCGGCGAACTGCGCGATGCGCGTACGTCGCGGGTCCTGGCCGAAGGTTTCCAGGTCGTACCAAAAGAAACTCATCGGTATTGCTTTCCTCGTTGCACGAAGACGTGGGCTTCGAGCGGTCGCTCTCGATGTTTTTTTCGATCCGGTTCGTGGGTTCCCGCGATGCGATCCACCGCCCTGCGGAGGAAAGGCCGACCGGACGATGGGCGCCTCATCTCAATCCGCATCGTCGAGCCGCGAAAGCAGCGACGTCACCGCAGCGTCCGCCGCGGCCAGATCGATCTCCTCGATCCGCGTACAGCCGCGCGTCGCCTCGACCAGCAGCTCTCGCTGGACCTGCCCGCGCTCGAATGCGGTCGCGTAGGGAACGCGCCGGAACGAGACCATCGTGTAGCGCGGCACGAAACGGTCGGGATGGCGCTCGGCCAGCAGGCGTTCGAGTTCGCGTTGCAGCAGGTAGTCGGCATCGTCAACGCGATCGCGCATTTCCAGATAGTTCTCGAGCGCCATCTGCTGGATCGCACGCGCGTCGGGCAGGCGTTCGATCTCGAAAGCGGCGAAGGCCGAGGCGAAGTTCTCCGCTTCGGCGATGTGGCGCGCGAGCGCGACGCAATCCTCGAAGGCGCAGTTCATGCCCTGGCCATGGAAGGGCACCATGGCATGCGCGGCGTCGCCGATCAGGACGGCCTCGCCACCCAGATGCCAGCGTTCGAGAGATAGTGTGCCGAGCGTTCCGATCGGATTCCCCGACCAGTCGGCGTCGAAATCCGGAATCAGGGCCAGCGCATCGTCGAAATCGCGCGCGAACATCGCTCGCGCCGCGGCCGTGTCAGGGAGCTCGTCGAAGCCTGGCGCGCTGCCTTCGGCGTGCAGAGGCAGGAACAAGGTGACGGTGAAAGTGCGCTCGGTGTTCGGCAGCGCGATGCACATGTAGCGTCCGCGCGGCCAGATGTGCAGCGCGTTCGGCTCGATCCGGAAACCCCTGTCGACAGAGGGGGGGATCTCCAGTTCCTTGTAGCCGTGACCGAGCGGCTGAAAACGTTCGCCGAGCGGCACGCGTACGTCGATCGCGCCGCGCAGGGCGGAGCCTGCGCCATCCGCGCCGATCAGCACGTCGAAGGCTTGCTCGCGCTCGCTGCCGGCACGATCGTCTATCAGTCGCAGGGTCTTCCTGTCGAAGTCCACGCGATCCAGTCGCGCGCCGAAATGCAAGGTCGCGCCCGCTGCTTCGGCGGCACCGAGCAGCAAGAGGTTCAGGCGGCCGCGATGGACCGACCAGATCACCTCGCTGTCGTCCTTGCCGTAACGCTGCAGACCGGTGTGGCCATCGGCGAAGTGCACCATGCGTCCGCGCATCATCACCGCCTGCGCGAGCACCGCTTCGTGCAATCCGGCCTTGCGCAAGGCATGCAGGCCGCGTTCGGCCAGCGCGAGATTGATCGAGCGACCGCCTTCGTAGCCGGCCTTGCGCGGGTCGGGGCGCTTTTCGAAGACCTCGACTGTCCAGCCGGCACGGGCGAGCAGGGTGGCGAGCAATGCACCGGCGAGGCCGGCGCCGACGACGGTGATTTTCGTTCTGTGGTCAGCCCGCATTGGCCCACATCCCGATCGCATCGACCAGTCGCCAGGCATCTATGTAGCGGTTGTACAACGGCGTAGGCGCCACCCGGATCACGTCGGGCTCGCGCCAGTCGCCGATGATCCCTCGCGACAGCAGGTGCTCGAACAATGCTCGTCCACGCGATCTTCCGCCGATCACGCGCAGGCTGAGCTGGCAGCCGCGGCGTTCGCGCTCGGAAGGCGTCACGATCTCGATTGTCCCGCGCAGGCGGCTGCGGATCAGCGATTCGAGGTAGGCGGTGAGCTCGATGGACTTCGCGCGGAGGCGGTCGATGCCTGCCCGGTGGAAGACGTCCAGCGACGCCCGCAGCGGCGCGAGTGCGAGGATCGGCGGGTTGCTGAGTTGCCAGCCGTCGGCACCGGGAGTCGGAACGAATTGCGGCCCCATCTTGAAGCGCGTGGATTGGTCGTGGCCCCACCAGCCCGCGAAGCGCGGACGGTCCGAGCGCGCATGGCGCTCATGCACAAAGCAACCGGCCACGGCACCGGGGCCCGAGTTCAGGTACTTGTAGCTGCACCACACGGCGAAATCCGC
>DATHOV010000022.1:0-3480 GCA_035484515.1 Lysobacteraceae bacterium | reverse complement strand
GAAGCTGGTCATCATGATCGGGCGGAAGCGCACCATGCAGGCCTCGAAGATCGCTTCCTCGGCGGTCTTGCCCTGACGCTCGGCTTCCACCGCGAAGTCGATCATCATGATCGCGTTCTTCTTCACGATGCCGATCAGCATGATCAGTACGACCGCCGAATACAGGCTCAGGTCGATGTGGAAGACCAGCAGGGTGAGCAGTGCGCCGAATGCGGCGGTGGGCAGGCCCGAGAGGATCGTCAGCGGGTGGATGAAGCTTTCGTAGAGGATGCCGAGCACGAGGTAGATCACGAAGATCGCCAGCACGAGCAGGATGCCCATGCCGGCAATCGAGGACTGGAACGCCTGCGCCGTGCCCTGGAAGGAGCCGGTGATCGAATCGGGCACCTTCAGCCGGGTCACGGCGGCGTTGATGCGATCGACCGCCTGGCTCAGCGAGACACCGGGAGCGAGGTTGAACGACAGGGTCACCGCGGGGATCTGGCCGAGATGGCCGATCGTCGCCGGGCCGACCGACTTGTCGAAATGCGCGACCGAAGACAGCGGCACGAGCTGGCCGCCGTCGGAATGGATGTAGATGCGGCCGAGCACATCGGGATCGTTCTGCTTTTGCGGGTCGACCTGCATCAGCACCCAGTACTGGTCGATCGAGGTGTAGATCGTGGACACCTGCTCCGGGCCGAACGCGGTGTACAGCGCGTTCTCGATCTGCGCAGCGCTGACTCCCACCGCCGAGGCCGCATCGCGGTCGATGTGCACGTCCACTTCGGGCGTGGCGATCAGCAGGTCGCTGGTCACGTCCTGGAAGCCGGGCAGCTTGCCGATCGCATCGACGAGCTTCGGCACGAAGGCGAACAGCTCCTTGGTATCGATGTCCTGCAGGGTGTACTGGTACTGGGTCTTGGTCAGGTTGCCGCCGATGCGGATGATCGGGATGTTCTGCAGGTAGACCTGGAGCCCCGGGATGCCGGTCAGCTTGGTCCGCAGTTCCTGCACCACGGCCTCGGCCGGCAGTCGCTGTCCGGACGGCTTGAGCGCGATCACCATGCGCCCGAGGTTGAGCGTCGCGCTGCTGCCGGACACGCCGATGAAGGACATCACGCGACTGACGTTCGGATCGGCGCCGATGATCTTCTCGGCCTCCTGCTGCTTCTTCGCCATCGCATCGAAGCCGATGTCCTGGTCGGCCTGGGTGAACACGAACAACTGGCCGATGTCGTCGTCCGGCAGGAATCCCTTCGGCACGACGCTGAACAGGAATGCGGTGCCGAGCAGGATGCCGACGAATGCGACGATCACCATGCGGCGATGGTGCAGGCAGAACTGCAGGGTGCGTCGGTAGAACGACTGCATGCCGTCGAACACGTTCTCGAACGCCTGGTACATGCGTCCGTGGGTCTCGCCCTTGTGGGAATGCAGCATGCGGCTGCACAGCATCGGGGTGAGGCTCAGCGACACCAGTCCCGACACCAGCACCGCAGCCACGATCGTCACCGCGAACTCGTGCAGCAGGCGGCCGATGATGCCGCCCATGAACAGCAGCGGGATGAACACGGCGGCCAGAGAGAGCGTCATCGAAAGGATCGTGAAACCGATCTCCTTCGAACCGTCGAGGGTCGCCTGCAGCGGGGTCTTGCCCATCTCGATGTGGCGGGTGATGTTTTCCAGCATCACGATCGCGTCGTCGACCACGAAGCCCACGCACAGCGTCAGCGCCATCAGCGAGAGGTTGTCGAGGCTGTAGCCGAACGGATACATCACGCCGAAGGTGCCGACGATCGACATCGGCAGCGCCAGCGACGGAATCAATGTGGCGGGCAGGTTGCGCAGGAACAGGAAGATCACCAGCACGACCAGCAGCAGCGCGAGCATCAGGCTGAACTGCACGTCGTCGACGGAAGCGCGGATGCTCACCGTGCGGTCGTAGAAAACGTTCATGTCCAGGCCGGCCGGCAGTTGCCGTTCGAACTTCGGCAACAGCGCCTTGATGCGCTCGACCACCTCGATGGTGTTCACGCCCGGCTGTTTCTGGATCGCGAGCACGACGCCGCGTTGTCCGTCCATCCACGCGGCCAGCTTGTCGGTCTGCACGCCGTCGTAGACGTGGGCGACATCCTTCAGGCGCACGGGCGCGCCGTTCTGGTAGCTCACGATCAGGTTGGCGAACGATTTCGAATCCGTGAACTGGCCGTCGACCATCACGTTGTAGGTGCGATCGCTGCCGTAAAGCACGCCGGTCGGGTTGTCTACGTTGCCGTTCGAGACGGCCGCCTGCACCTGGTCGATGCCGAGGCCGCGCGCGGCCATCGCGTTCGGGTCGAGGTCGATGCGCACGGCGAATTTCTGCGAGCCGTACACGTTGACCAGGGCGACGCCGTCGATCATCGACAGCTGCTGCGCGAGCAGGGACTCGCCGTATTCGTCGACCTTCGACAGCGGCAGGGTCTTCGAACTCATGCTGACGTAGTAGATCGGCGCATCGGCCGGATTGACCTTGCGGAAGGTCGGCGGCGTGGTCATCGTCGTCGGCAGCTGCTTGAGCGCCGCCGAGATCGCCGACTGCACGTCGAGCGCAGCGGCGTCGATGTTGCGGTCGAGGGTGAACTGCAGGGTGATCTGGGTCTGGCCGATGCCGCTCTGCGAGGTCATCGAGTCGAGCGAGGGGATCGTCGAGAACTGCTTTTCAAGCGGCGTGGCCACGGCCGAGGCCATCGTCTCCGGCGATGCGCCCGGCAACTGCGCGGTGACCTGGATGGTCGGGAAGTCCACATTCGGCAAGTCCGAGACGGGCAACTGGCGATAGGCGGAGATGCCGAACACGAGGATGCCCAGCATCACCAGCAGGGTCATCACCGGCCGGCGGACGAAGATCTCGGAGATATTCACTTCGTGGCCCCGGTCGCCTCGTCAACCTTGACCTTCGTGCCGGCGATCAGTCGCGACTGGCCGTCGGTGACCACCGTTTCGCCCGACTCCAGGCCCTTGGCGATCATCGTCATGCCGTCCACGCTGCGCGTGACGACCACGTCGCGCTGCTCGGCGGTGTCGTTCTTGACGACGAACACGTAGTCGCCGTTCGGCCCTGCCTTCACCGCGGCGTCGGGCACGGCGATCGCGTCCGCGTCGTTGCCGAGGGTGAGCTTGATGTCGACGAACTGGCCCGGCCACATCCGCTCGTCGGCGTTGGCGAAGCTTGCGCGCAATTTCACCGTGTTCGTCGTTGGATCGACCGCGTTGTCCACGAACGACAGGGTGCCGTCGATCTTGCCGTTGATGCCATCGCCGCTGGCCTGCACGGCGAGCGTGCCTTTCGCCTGTGCGGCGCGCACGCGGTCGACGCCGCTCCCGGGGATGGCGAAGTTGACGAAGATCGGCGCGATCTGATTGATCATCAGCAGCGCATTCGTATCGTTCGCCTTCACCAGATTGCCGGGCTGCACAAGAATGCGGCCCGCGCGGCCGGCGAATGGCGCATAGATG
>DATHOV010000021.1:0-9174 GCA_035484515.1 Lysobacteraceae bacterium | reverse complement strand
TACAGGGTTTCCTCGTCGTAGGACTGCACCACGATCAGGCCGATGGTCTGGTCGCCCGCCACGAGCGGCACGCCGAGCCAGCACGCAGCGAGTTCACCAACCATGTCCAGGTCGATTTCGCCGCGTTGCGCCAGACCCGGCAGGTCTTCCTTGCGGAGGATCACCTTGCCGTTGCGCAGCACGTATTCGCTCGCGCCCCGCCCCAGCGGCCTGGATGCGAAGTCCTCGCTGTGTTCGTCGACGAAGTAGGCGAACTCCAGCGACTGGCCGTCGTCGGAGAGCAGGGCGACGAAGAAGTTGTTTGCGACCATCAATTCGCCGACGACGCCATGCACGTGTCGATAGAATTCGTTTCGGCTGATGGCTGCCGTGGCCAGCTCGGCGATCTGGAACAATGCCTTTTGCAGGCGCTCGCCGCGCTGACGCTCCAGGATCTCGATGTGGAGCACATCGTTTGCCGCAGCGAGATCGAGGGTGCGCTGGCGCACGCGTTGTTCGAGATCGTCCTTGCCCTGCTTGCGTTCGAGTGCGGTCAGGATATGGCTGCCGACGAATTCCAGCAGGGTCCGGTCGTTTTCCGAATAGGTGACGCCCGGTTCGTAGTTCTGCACGACCAGGGCGCCCTGCACGTGCCCATCGCGGAGCATCGGCACGCCGAGCCAGTCGTAGCTGTCGGTACCGACGAGGGCGATCGGCCCCGATGTCTGCCGCTGGAGTTGTTCCATGCTCCCCATCAGCGCCTTGCCATCGCGGATCACGTACCAGGTGAGCGTGCGTTCCATCGACGCCAGCGGAATCTCCTGGTTGTCGCCGGGCGTTTCGGGATCCTCGACATCGGCGTAATAGAGAAACCGGAGGCCGTCGCGAGCCGCGTCGTTCAGCACGATGAAGAAGTTCTCCGCATACATCAGGGTTCCGACGATCGCGTGGATGCCACGCAACATGTCGGGCATGTCGCGTTCGGAACCTGCCAGGTCGGAGATCGCGAAGAGCGCGCGCTGGAGGCTTTCCGAACGGGCCAGGCGCTCGTGCGATTCCTTCAAGGCGGCGGTCTCCAGCGCACGGTCCAGATGGTGCCCGGCGAGATTGAGCGGAACCTGGACGAACTCGGTCAGCAGTTCGGCGTCCGCCCTTGAGGACGTCACCATCAACAGCGCTGCCGAGTTGGCCTCGGAAAAGGCGATCGCCACATGGCGTCCGGACTGCGAATGGACCGGATGCCCCTCGGTCATGGCCAATCGCATGAATTCGAGCTGAGCCGGGCTCGGCGGGCATTCGGGAAGGCTCTCGGCACGGCTGTCCGCATCGAGGTTCCATGTCACGATCGCCTTCTCGCACGCGGGCAGGTCGGCGGCGAATCGAACGACGGCGGCCGCTACATCGGCGGCGGAGCGTGCGCCCGCCAGACGCGACAGCAGTTCGATATTCGTCGCGGCGGTATCGTGCGTCTTTGGAGGCTGGATGTGGGTCAGGCCCACGGATTACCCGTGAGAAGTAGAGTTGCCTGAAGTCTGTAGCACAACGATCCTGAACGATGTGTGCCTCATCACCGATCGGCTCGAAGCGCAGGGCTTACCGGAGCGTGCCGGGAGCCGATTGCCGATTCACGAAACAGTTCGCAAACCGTCGGTTCCGACTGCCGTGGGCCACGAACTCAATTGTCGCGATCGCTGGTCCAGTGCGCGATCGGGGCGGGGTGGCCAAGCAGGAAGCCCTGGCCGAAATCGCAGCCGAGCGCGACCAGGGCATCGCGCTGCTCGACGGTCTCGATGCCTTCGGCGACGACCTCCATCTCCAGCGTGCGCGCCATCGCGATCACTGCCGCGACGATCTTCGCGCTGCTGTTGCGCGCGTCCGGGTCGAGCGCGGCGACGAAGCTGCGGTCGATTTTCAGCACGCGCAGCGGGAAGGTGTGCAGGTAGCTCAGCGAAGAATGACCGGTGCCGAAGTCGTCGAGCGCTGCGCCGATGCCGGCCGCGCGCAGCCGGTCGAGGGTGGCGCGTACCTCGGCGGGATGGTCGATCAGCGAGCCTTCGGTCAATTCGATCACCAGGCGTTTCGCGGGCCATCGGCAACGACGCGCCATCTCGATCAGCCTGCTGTCGAAATCGGCGCGCCGGAAATGCAGCGGCGACACGTTGATCGCCACATAGGCGCGGTTCGCCGGATCGAGCCTGGCCGCGAGCTTGCAGGTCTTCTCGAACATCTTCCAGTCGATCGCCTCCATGCTGCCGTTGTCCTGCGCGATCTGCATGAACTCGGCGGGGCCGATGGTGCCGCGGGTCGGGTGGTTCCAGCGCAGCAATGCCTCGTAACCCACCGTCTCGCCGGTCGCCAGCCGCATGATCGGCTGGAAGTGCGGCTCGAACTGGTCGAGCAGCAGCGCGCTGCGCAGCTTGATCTCCATCGCCAGCACGTTGACCGCGTTTTCCTGCAGCGATTCGTCGTACATCACCCAGCGCCTGCGGCCCATCTTCTTCGCGCGGTACATCGCGGTGTCGGCGTCGCGCAGCAGGTCGTCGGCGAACTGGTAATTGGCGTCGCCGATGGCGATGCCGATGCTGGTCGATGGCTCGAGCACTTCGCCGGCGACCGTCAGCGGCTTGCCGATTTCGTCGAGGATGCGCTGGGCGATCTTGATCGCGGCGGCCGGGATCGGCACGTCCTCGAGCAGGATCGCGAACTCGTCGCCGGACAGGCGACCGACGATGTCCGGCTCGCGCACGCAGGCCTGCATGCGATGCGCGAATTCCTTCAGCACGGTGTCGCCGGCGAGATGGCCCAGGCTGTCGTTGATCACCTTGAAGCGGTCGACGTCGAGGTAGAGCAGGGCGCAGCGGCGCGACTTGTCGCGCTTGAGCCGGCGCAGCACGCGGTTGATGCGGTCGAGCAGGTAGCTGCGGTTGGGCAGTCCGGTCAGCGGGTCGTGCATGACCTCGTGCTTGAGCTGGCCCTGCATCTTCTCGCGCTCGAGGATCTCGTTGCTCAGCTCGCGCGTGCGCTCGGCCACGCGTTGTTCGAGCTGCGCGTGCGATGCGCGCAAGGCCTCCACCGAGCGCCGGCGTTGCAGGCTGTTGGCGACCTGCGAGGCGACGAAGGTCAGCAGTTCGTGTTCCGCCGGTCCGTACACGATCTGCGAATCGTAGCTCTGCACGACGATCAATCCGATCGTCTCGTCGCCGACCGCCAGCGGCACGCCGAGCCAGCACACCGACAGTTCGCCGACATCCTCCAGGTCGATGTCGCCGATGCGGGCGAGTTCGAGGATGTCGTCCTTGCTCAGGATCGCCGCACCGGTGCGCAGCACGTACTCGCTCAGGCCGTAACCCATCGGGCGCGATTCGTAGCGTTCGCCGGTCTCGTCGATGGAATAGACGAAGTCCAGCGACTGGCCGTCCTCCGTCACCAGGGCGATGAACAGGTTGCGTGCGTTCATCAGCTCGCCGACCGCGCTGTGCGCCTGGCGGTAGAACTCGGCCTGGCTGATGTCGGCGGTGGCCAGACCGGCGATCTGGAACAAGGCCCTCTGCAGGCGCTCGGCATGCTGGCGCTCGACCATGCCCAGCTGGAGCACGCGGTTGGCGTGGGCGAGTTCGAACGTGCGCGAACGCACGCGCTGCTCCAGTTCCTCCTTGCTGCGCTTGCGCTCGATGGCGGTGAGGATGTGGCTGGCGACGAATTCGAGCAGGGCGCGATCCTCGTGCGTGAACCCGATCGCGTCGTCGTAGCTCTGCACGACGATCGCCCCGCACACGCGTCCGTCGCGCAGCATCGGCACGCCCAGCCAGTCGCAGGAATCGGTGCCGACGAACTGCAGCGGTCCGGAGACCTGCGCCTGCAGTTGCGGCGTGGTACCCATCAACGGCTTGCCGTCGCGCAGCAGGTACCAGGTCAGCGAATGCTCCATCGCGGCCATCGGCATGTCGCCGTAGTTGCCGGGAGGGTCGTCGTCCTCGACGTCGACGAAATACAGGAAGCGCAGCGTGTCCGGTCCGGCATCGTGCAGCGCGATGAAAAAGTTCTCCGCATACATCAGGCTGCCGACGATCGCGTGGATGCCGCGCAGCAGTTCGGGCATGTCGAGGTCGGAGCTGGCGAAGTCGGCGATCGCGAACAGGGCGCGCTGCAGGCGTTCCGACCGCGCCAGCCGCTCGTGCTCTTCTTCCAGTACCGCCAGTTCCAGCGCGCGGCGCAAGTGCCGAGCGGCCACGTAGAGCGGTTCGGAAGCGCAATCGAACGCCTGCTGCGCGAGCGCGGCGACCGCCGTCGGCAGCACGATCGCGGCCGATGCGTCGCGCAGGCGGAGCGCGGCATCCGGTCCGTCCGACACGAGCACGGCCTGCGGCTGCGAGAGCGCCGAACGCGCCAGTTCCAACCGCGTATCGGCAAGCGCCCTGATCGGTTCGCACTGGACGTCGCCGTGGCTGTCGTGTCCCCAGGCGACGAGCGACTCGCTGCCCGTGCGCTCGCGCACGAGGCGCACGACCACCTGCGCGACCTCGCGCGGCGTGCTGGCGTCGCCCAGCCGCGACAGCAGGTCGAACAGCGTCGTCGCGTCCGGGCTTGCCTGGGTTTTCGTCCGTGCCTTGCGCATGGCTTCCCGTCGTCGACGCGGCAGCTCCACTATCCTTCAGGGGGATTGTGAACCAGCGTGCGCGTCCTCACAAAATCCGACATCGACGCCCACCCGTACCGGAGCAGTGGCGCCGTCCCATGCGGTCAGAACAGCAACCGCGCGCTGAGCTGGACCTGGTTGTCGATCTGGTGCGGATCCAGCCCTTCCAGCGACCGTTGGTCGCGCGTGGAATCGATGCGCAGGACTTCGCCGGTCAGGCGCAGCCAGTCGCGTGGTCGCCAGTTCAGGGCGAAGGTGAGCGCGTCGCCGTGCTCGCGCATGAGCGGGTCCGACAGGTCGGGCGACTGACGCAACGAGAAGATGTCCAGCCGCAGCGCGGGCCGCCACGCGCCGCGGTCCCAGCCGGCGAGCAGGTAACCGGCGTGAAACGCGGTGTCCAGATACAGGTCTTCGACCGGCTCGATGACCGTGTCGCCGTCCATCGCCTGCGCGATCAGCACGACATCGCCGACCCGCGTCTTCGCGCCCAGGCTCCAGAACTGGGTATGCCAGGCGAAGACCTCGCGGTCCTCGTAGTTCTCGAATTGTCCCGGATCGGCGCGGTTGTCGTAACGCAGCAGGGTGAGCTGGCCGACACCGTCGGATTTCCACGTCGCGTCGGCGTACCAGCCCAGGCGATGGTCGACCTCGGTGAAGGGCGGATAGTCCACCGGCACGGTCGCGCCGATCAGCGCGGCGTACACGTCCGGCTCGCGTACATGACTGCCGAGATTCGAGGTGACATCGCTCAGCGACCAGCCGCGCGCGGCGAGCAGTTCGCCGGCCGGGTCGTTGCCGCCGAACAGCGCCGCGCCCGCATCGAACGTACTGTTCGCACCGCGATGCTCGACATCGACCTCGGCGCCGACCGTGCGCAGTTCCTCGCCGACCCAGCTGTCGATGGCCGAGGGCGTGAGCGTCCAGGTGCTGGTCCAGCCCACACCGTCGTTCTCCAGCGAGATCGGCGGGAAGAATGCGCCGAACTTCGCCGACCAGCGCCAGGGCGTGGTCGAGACGGGCCGATAGCGCAGCCAGGCATCGAGCAGGCCGACGCGCGGGTCGGTGTCGGCCTGAACCTGCGCATCGGCCACCGCGAGCCAGGAGGGCGACACCTGCCAGATGCCTTCGAGCGCGGCGCCGCCGAAGCGCGCTTCCAGCCCATCGCCACCGCCGAAGCGCGATTTGCCGAGGCCGCCATCGGTCCAGCTCGTCTCGTCCGCGGGCAACACCGCGCGCACGTCGAGGTAGCCGTGCCACTGGATGTCGTCCTGTGCGGCCGCGGCCAGCGGCAAAGCCACGAGGCATGCGGCGACGGCGGCCAACTGCTTCATGCGGGGTTGCCCGACAGCGCGCGCGCCGCATCGTTCGCGACGAAGCGGTCGAAGGCATCGACCGGCATCGGCTTGGCTATGAAATACCCTTGCGCGTAGTCGCAGCCGATCTGCGCCAGCCAGTCGAGCGTGGCACGGCTTTCGACGCCTTCGGCGGTCACCTTGTAGCCGAGCTTGTGACCGAGGTCGACGATCGAGCCGACGATCGTGCGGTCCTCCTGCGATTCGGTCAGGTGCTGGACGAAGGTCTTGTCGATCTTCAACTCGCGCACCGGCAACCGGCGCAGGTAGGCGAACGAGGACTGGCCGACGCCGAAGTCGTCGATCGACAGATCGATGCCCTGGTCGGCGAGCCTGCGCATCACCCCGATCGCGGCATCGGGCTTGCCCATCACCGCGCTCTCGGTGACCTCCAGCATGATCCGCTCGGGCGGCACCTTGTGGATCGAGAGCAGTTCGGCGATGCGACGCGGCAGGTCGGCATCGTCGAGGTCGCGCGCCGACAGATTGATCGACACGCGAATGGCGGTGCTTGCCGTACTCCAGCGATGCGCCTGCGCGATGCCGGCAGCGAGCGCCCAGCGCGTGAGGCGACGGATGTTGCCGGTTTCCTCGGCCATCGCGATGAAGGCGTCGGGCGGAACCATGCCGAGCCGGGGATGCTGCCAGCGCACCAGTCCCTCGGCGCCGATGATGCGTGCGTCGGACAGCAGCAGCTTCGGCTGGTAGTGCAGGCTCAGCTGATCGTGATCGAGCGCCTCGCGGAGGTCGCCCATGAGCGAGAGTCGCTCGGGTCGATGCGGATCGGTCGCCGGGTCGTAGACCACCACGGGTTCTTCCGAGCCGAGCGCGGCGAGCAGGGCGACCTCCGCGCGGCGCAGCAGGGCGCTCGCCTCCGCGCCATGCGCCGGGTACAGGGCGATGCCGACCGCGGGCACGAGGTCGAGCGTCAGGTCGGCTTCCTGGTAGGGCGCCGAGAGCGCGTCGAGCACGCGGAATGCGGTGGCGATCGCCTCGGGCTTGGCGCAGGCGGGAAGGAAGATCGAGAACTGGGTATCGGTCGCACGCGCTATCAGGGCATCGTCGACCAGCCGCAGGATGCGTCCGGCGGTGTCGCGCATCAGCCGGTCGCTGACCGCGTGGCCCAAGGTCTTGATGATTTCGGGGATGCGCCCCAGACCGATCATCAGCAACGCGGCAGGACGCTCGGTGTGGCTGTGCAGCTCGCGCTGGATCGCGGTCTCGGCGGCGACGCGGTTGAACAGGCCGGTCACCTGGTCGTGGCCAGCCTGGTGGCGGATCTGCGCCTCGCGTTCGCCGATCGCACGCGCCATGTTCGCGAAGGCCGAGGCGAGCTGACCGATTTCGTCGCGACGCACGGCCGGCTGCGGCGCGCCGATGTCGTCGAGCCGGTAGTCGCCGGCCTCGATGCGCCGCGCCGATGCCGCGAGCTGTTCCACCGGCCGCGACACGCCGCGCGCGATCAGCCAGGCGCCGCACAATCCGACCGCCAGTCCGAATGCGAGCAGCGCAGCCCACGCGCGTGCCACCGAGCGATAGGGACTGAGCGCCTCGTCGACCGAATAGCCGAGCACCGCGACGACCGCAGCGCTCTGCTTCGAACCATTGAGCCGTACCGCCTGCGCGACGTATTCGCGACCGCCCACGTCGACGAGTTCCGGCTGGTAGGGCAGGCCGTGTCCCACCGTGGCCAGGCCTGCGGTCATCGCGACGTGATCCTGTCCGTGCGCGACCACCGTCCACCCGCCGTTACCCGCCGCCGTCGCCAGTTCGACGCTCTTCGGCAGCGTCGATTGCGCCTGCAGACGCGACAGCAGCGAGTCGTCCACCGGGATCGCCGCGGCGATCTCGCCCACCAGGGTCGGCGCGAACACCGGCACCACCACCATCCAGTACGCGCGGCCGTTCTCGGCCACCAGTGCGGCTGCCGGCTTCTCGAACGAGCGCTGCAGCAGGTCGTCGTAGGGGAAGTTCTTCTCGGTGTCGGCGGTCGTCGAGGTATCGGCCTCGATCTTCCCGTCGGTCCCGACCAGCAGCATCCGTGCCGCGCCGACGCGGCGGCCGTGGTTGCGCAGCGCCGACAGCACGGTCGCCTGATCGCGTTGCGCGATCGCCGAGCGCAGCGCGAAGTCGAGGGCAAGTACCTGCACGTTGGCGGCCACGCGCCCGGAGAGGTCGTCGAGCTGGCGCGCGAACGCGGTCGAGGCGACGCCGAGCTGGCGCTGGCCTTCGCCGATCAGCTCGCGCCGGGTGACTTCGTACACGAGCACGGCCGTCAACGCCTGCACGATCACCAGTGCGGCGACGAAGAAGGATGCGAGCCGGAAACGAAATCCCATCGTCCGAAATCCCCAATCCCGTGGTCAGTAGCGCGTGTGCTCGCGATCGAAATCGCTGCGGGTATCCGGCAGCAGGGTCACCGAAAAGTCCACCGCCTTCGTTTCGCCCGTGGCCACGATCGTCGCCGACTGCACGAGGTCGGGCTGGCTCCGTGGCAGGCGCGGGTGCCAGACGCGGACGTTCCATGCGCCTGACGGCACGTCCTTGAAATCGACCCGGCCGTCCGCGCCGGATTGCGCCATCCACGGGGCATCGGAGATGTAGAGGTAGGTGATCATCTGGTCGTGGATGTTGCAGCCGACCGCGATCACGCCGGTCTGGTCGAGCTCGATCGGATCCGAGCTCTGGCCCGGGACCAGGATGAACTCGAAGGGCTTGAGCGGCGAAAACGTGTAGACGTGGTGGCGCATCGTGTCGCTGTTGCGGAACAGCACCTTGTCGCCGGGCCGGAATATCTGGATGTAGGGGATGAAGGTCTCGTTCTTCTGGTCGACGATCCTCGTCTGGGATCCTTGCGCGTGCCGGGGTGCGGGCTTGAGCGAGGCATCCTGCGACACCACGGTCACGACCGCCTCGGGGACCGGATGCCCGTGGTCGTCGTTGACCTGGATCTTCAGTTCAGCGGCCAGCGCGGCCGACGCGCAGGCCCACGCGAAGACCGGAAGAACCATCAGTCGCAGCGACGCGCGCATCGGTCCACTCCCTGCGAATGTCCACGGGTTCGCCGGCGAGCGTAGCACCACGGCCCGAGGCCGCGCAGCCGCTGCCCGATCGACTTCAGGCGGGAGCCAGCGTGCGGACGAACAACGCGGTCAGCTCGCGCCAGTGCCGACAACGATCCGTCGTGCCCGCCGGACATGATCGAGC
>DATHOV010000020.1:0-2193 GCA_035484515.1 Lysobacteraceae bacterium | reverse complement strand
GACAGGCCTGGATGATGTCCTTGCCGCGCGCGGCTTCTAGAACATCGGGGCCTGGATTCTCGGGCGAAATATGTTCGGTCCGATCCGCGGGCCCTGGCCCGACGACGCCTGGAAGGGATGGTGGGGCGATAATCCGCCCTATCACACGCCCGTCTTCGTGCTGACCAACCACCCGCGGGCCTCGATCGAAATGGAAGGCGGTACGACCTTCCATTTCGTGAGTGACGGCATCCACGCCGCGTATCAGCGTGCGCTCGACGCCGCGAACGGCCGGGACGTCCGGCTCGGTGGCGGTGTTTCGACGCTCCGGCAATATCTGCGCGCCGGCCTCGTCGATGAGATGCACCTCGCCCTCGCGCCGATCCTGCTCGGCTCCGGCGAGCATCTTTTCGCCGGACTGGACGCGCCAGCGCTCGGCTACGCCTGCACCGAGCATGTTTCGACACCGAACGCCACGCACGTGGTCATCAGCAAGAGACGATAGCTCGCGGACAACGCGTCGCGGAAAAACGCAGTGTCACATTCAGTCGTCATCGCACGTGTCCGCCATCGGGCGGGCGCTTCCGAATTGACCGCGCGAGGCGTTGGCAGGCGACGCCGGTGGCCCGTGGTGCTGAAAATAGGGATAACCGGACGGGTTGCCTCGGCTTGCCCGACGGGCAGTTCGCGCATGACGAACTTGGAAGTGGATCGTGTCTAACGGTCACAGGCGACCCACTCCTGCCGGCATGATCGACACGGGTTCAGCGCTTTTTTATCTCAGAGCCCGCGTCGATAAAGTGGCCAAACGGATTGCGGCTCGCCGGGGTCCATGCAGCGCAATTCGCGCGATGGTTGCGGCATCACAGCGACATCGTTCGCCTTTCTGCTACAACGCGTCGCATTTGATGTTATGATCGAAGGCGTCGAGCCTCATACGTCAACGACCAATCCGCGGAGTGCGAACGATGCATCGGCCTCCAATTGTTGTGGCTGCTCTGTTCGCACTTCTGGGCATCTCGGCCGCCCGCGCTGCCGAGACGAGCGGACGCTCATGGGACGATTGCCTCAAGGCGCCGCATCGGGATTGCGTCCTGAACGAGGCGATCGATCAGGTTTACCTGATGGATCGTACCGATCGTCGCGCGGCCCTCGTCGGATCCGTCGCGCAGAGCCGGGCGAAGGCCGGCGAGGTCGAAAAGGCCGCGCAGCTTGCCTTACAGCTTCCCGACCGGCTGCTCATCCGGATTACGGCGATGCGGGAGATCGCGGCGGCGCAGGCGCGCGCCGCGCGTAGGGAGGATGCGCAGGCTACGTTCGACGCGGCGTTGCAACTCGCCTATGGTTGGAAAGACGCACTCGAGCGCAGCGAGGTGCTGTATACCATCGCCGCCGCCCAGGCTGCGGCCGGAATGAAGGCTGCTGCGGATGTCACCTTCGACCAGGCCCTGCAGGCCGCCGAGGCCGTTCGCATCGTCGGCGAAAAGGGTCGCATCGTGCTGCCATCGCCTGAAAGCAGGCTCGCGCGGCTGTTGCGACCGCTTGCGATGCACGCGGCGGAGGAGGGCGACTTCACGCAAGCCCTGCGGATTGCCCGCTCGATCCCATACGACGCCGCGACGCGAGTTGGGACGCTGCTGACCCTCGCCGATCTGCAGATGCGCGCAGGCGCCTCGCCGGAGGCGGTGCTCGACGAGGCGCTCGCGGGGGCGCGCGATCCCGGGTCAAACATGGCGCAATGGCCGAGCTTTCGCGATTCCGGGATGAAGGTGAAGGGCAGTTCAGCCAATGTGCGTCTGCTGTGCGACGTCGGCAGGGCTCAAGCCCGTGCCGGTCTGAAGGACGACGCCCGCGCGAGTTTCGACGAAGCGCTGCAGACCATTGTTGGTGCGCAATCGATCGCGCCATCCGCCACCGGGTTGCCAACCGCGAGCGCCGATGCGCTTGCCGACATTGCCGACGCGCAGCGCGAGACGGGGCTGAAAGATTCCGCGCATGAGACCCTCTACCGTGCAGCGATGGCGGCCGACGCGGTCACCCAGGATCGCGCGCGGGCCATCGCGCTGGCCCGGGTCGCAGCGGTGCAGTCGAAAGCGTCGGATGCCGCGCCGGGCAATTTTGTGCGTGCGCTCGCGGTGGCTCGCGCGCTGGGTGATCGGGACCGTGCCTCGGCCCTCCAGGGGATTGCCAGCTCGGAGGCGAGCGCCGGCCTGC
>DATHOV010000019.1:0-2961 GCA_035484515.1 Lysobacteraceae bacterium | reverse complement strand
AAAAATACACGGTGACCAGGCCGTCGCGCGCCATCGGCACGAGCAGATCGAGGTCGCGCTCGACCAGGGCGTTCTTGGTGATGATGCCGACCGGGTGTTTTGTCTCGACCAGCACCTCGAGGATGCTCCGGGTGATGCGGTAACGACGCTCGATCGGCTGGTAGGCGTCGGTATTGATGCCCAGCGCGATCGGCGAGACGCGATGGCGTGGCTTCGCCAGTTCCGCGCGCAGGCGCTCGGCGGCATTGGTCTTCGCATACAGCTTCGTCTCGAAGTCCAGGCCCGGCGAGAGATCCAGATACGCATGCGTCGGCCGCGCGAAGCAGTAGACGCATCCGTGCTCGCAGCCCCGGAATGGGTTGATCGACTGCTCGAAGCCGATGTCGGGCGAATCGTTGTGGCTGATGATGCTGCGCGCGCGCTCTTCGGTGACGGTCGTCTGCGGGTGCGCCGGCGCCTCGCCCTCGGCATCGAACCAGTGCGGCACTTCCCAGCCGTCATCGACCGCTTCGATCACCGCCTTCGCGTAGCGGTTCGCCGGCTGCGCGGTGGTGCCGCGGCCTTTCATCACGGTCGGGGTTTCGGGGCGACGCATGGAGGCAGTCTGCGCCGGGTGCGTCTCAGCGGGTGAGACGCGCGGCGACCTTGCGAGATCTTTTTCCCGCATCTGCCGGCGCCGGCGTTTTCTCGCTCGCGACGTAGCGCTGCGCCTCATCGACCACCCATGCGCTGAACGCCGCGAGCCCCGCGTGGCCCGACGAGCGCGGCGGATACACGAGGTAGTGCGCGAACTCCGCCGGCAGTTGCTCGTCGAACAGACGCAGCAGGCGGCCCGCGTCGATCGTCGGCTGCAGCAGGCTCATCCGGCCCAGGCCGATGCCGAGCCCTTCGGCAGCGGCGCGATGCAGGGTCTCGGAATCGTCGAAGGTGGCCACGAAGCGGCGTGGCGTGCGGCCGCCGAAATGCTCGAACCACTGGCTCCAGCGTCCGCCGGGCGCACCGAGCAAGGGGAACTCCGCGAGCGTCTTCAACGTTGGCTGGCCGAGGCGCGCGATCAGCGCAGGACTCGCGACCGGCGCCACCCAGTCGTCGAACAGATGCACCGCGGTCAGTCCCGGCCAGCGTCCTGGTCCGTAGCGCAGCCCTGCGTCCACCGAACGATCGCGCTCGAAGTCCACCAGGCCGACGCCCGACTGCATGTTGATCTCGATCTGCGGATGCGCGGCGACGAAGCGGGGCAGGCGCGGCAGCAGCCAACTCGTCGCGAACGAGGGCATCAGGGTGATCGTGAGCATGTCGTCGCGCCGCGTGCGGTACGGGCGCAGCGCGTCCTCGATCGCCGCCAGATGCGGCGCGATCCGCTGGAACAGTTGTTCGCCATCGGCCGTGAGCGCCACCCCGCGTGCCTTGCGCACGAACAGCGGCGTGCCCACGCGTTCCTCCAGCCCGCGGATCTGGTGGCTGAGCGCGCTCACGGTCAGGTGCAGCGACTCGGCCGTGCGCGAGAGATTGCCGCTGCGCGCGGCGGCGACGAAACCCTGGAGCGCATGCAGCGGGGGCCTGCTCATGGCGATTCGCTCATGGTGTACGACTTGAACGGCATTCAATTAAAACTTGCAAAAACGTCGCTTTTTCGGGCGCGAGCATGCGCCTATCTTGTGAATCGTTCAACAAGCAAGTGTTTACGGAAGCCCGTCACCCGGCTTCGCCAGCCAAGGAGTCAGCCATGAATATCTTCCACGGCCTGTTGTTCCAGAGCGGCCATATCTTCGACCCGAAACTCGCCATGCGGCTGGGCCGCGAGCGCGAAGCGCGCGGGCAGGTCGCGTCCGAACCGCCGCCGCAAAAGCCGACCCGACCTCGGCCCATGCGCAGCCTGCGCTGGCTGCTCGAGGAACTGGTCCTGCTCGGCGGAAGGCCGGTGTCGAAGCATCACGTCGACGATCTCGAAGAACCCTTCCCGCCATTGCACCCATGCCCGTGAGGGCGGGTGGCGGACAAGTCATCGCGCAGGGATGCGCGCCCAGTCAGGGAGTACCGCAATGAGTCTGTTCAAGGGCCAGATGTTCATCGAGGACACGCCGATTGCGGCATCGGATTTCGCCGGCGAAGCCGATGCCTTCGGTCCGAGCTATGGCAACCGTCTCGCCAGCGAACGGCAATTCCGTGAACCGTGGCATCCGGTCCGAGGCGCGGCTCCGCCACAGGCGATGCCTCAGCAGGATGCGCGGCTCGCCCGCCGTAGCGATGGCTGAAAAGCAGAAGCCGCCCCGAAGGGCGGCTTCTGTAACTGCTGCGATCGGATGTAGCGGGAAGTTCTCACCAGCTCCACTTCACCCCAAGGTTGAAGCTGTTGACGTTCTCGTTGGAGTCGCCGAAGTGGCCGCTGTACGCGGCATAGCCGGTGAAGCCGCTGCCGAAGTTCGCGGACACGCCCAGCTCGCCGGTCCAGTAGCTCGAATCCGGCTGGTAGCCCTGCAGGCTGAAGGTGCCGTTCAAGCCCACCAGGCCCGCGGTGACGTAACGCGGATCGGTGTCGTACTCGTGCTCGTAGGCCACCCGCGCGAACGGATGGAAGTTGCCGCCGAACGCCTTGTCGTCGCCGGTGAATTCCCAGCCGACGCTGCCGATCGTGGAATCGAGGTCCTGCCGCCCGAACGTCATCGCCGTGCTGTCGTCGCCGCGCTCGCTGAAGCTGCCCACGCGCACGCGTTCGTGCGAGATGCTCGCGAACGGGCCGGTCTTCAGGTCGTCGAAGTGGAACCAGTAGCCGGCCGCCAGCTCGCCGCCCATCTGCGAGCCGTCGGTGCTGGCGGTCTCGGTACGCAGGTCGGTGCCGAGCTGGATCGTCCGGTCGATGCCGTTGAAGTTCAGCTGGCCGATCGAGCCGAGCAGCGAAACGTAGTAGTCCGGCGTATGCCACACGCCCCACGCCGCGCCCATCGGCTCGTTGTTCTCGAA
>DATHOV010000018.1:0-4884 GCA_035484515.1 Lysobacteraceae bacterium | reverse complement strand
AGATCGCGTGCTGGTAGGCATCCCCGAGGTTGATGCTGCCGCGATAATTCGGCTCGAAGACGAGGAAGCCTGCAGCCGCGAGCAGTTGCGGCAGCGGCGCGAATCCCACGCCGGATGCGGCTTCCGGGCCGCCGTGGATCGTCAGGACCAGTGGGTATTTCCGGCCGGTCTGGTAGCCGACGGGATAGGTGAGCACGCCGTCTTCATGGAATTCGTTCGGGCCCTGCCAGTCCACGGTTTCGGTGCGACCGAGCGCGAGGCCATCGACGAAGGCGTTGACGTTGGTGAGCCGGCGCGGCTTGGCGTTCGCCGAATCCATCACGTACAACTCGCCCGGATGCGTCGTCGTGCTGCCGACGAATGCGATCGCGCCGGTCTTGGAAACGCTCACGTCCGCATTCGCTTCGACGTCGCCGAGGTCGAGCTTGCGTGCCGTACCATCCAGCGACTGCTGCCACAGCACCGAATGGGTTCCGTCGTCGCCTGCCAGCAGCAGCGACTTGCCGCCCGGCAGCCACTCGTAGTCGTTGAAGTTGCGTGCGAGCGCGTGGGTGACGTCGCGAACGCTTCCATTCGCGGAGACGTACACGGCATTGCCGTTGTTCTGGTCGCCATCGCGCGGACGCAAGAAGGCGAACGCGTTGCCGCCTGGCGCGTAGTGGATACCGGCAGCGCCCTCGGCAGTGACCAGCATGTGCGGTTCGCCACCAGCGGTATCCACGGTGTCGACCGTCGATTTGAACGACGGGCCCCAGTAGGAATTCGGGAAGCGGGTGAAGGCGATGCTGTGGCCGTCATGGCCCCACTCGGGGACGGGTGCGTTGTCCTGCTCGTCGGTCTGCAGGCTGAAGTCGCCCTGGGTGAGCCGCTTCGCCGTGCCGCCTGCGCTCGACACCACCCATAGATGCCACGGCGCCTGCGCGCCGCGCATGGTGAAGTTGTTGTCGGTCACCTTGAAGGCGTCGTCGTGTTCCTTGATCGCCTTCTTGTTCGGCGCCTCGTCTTCGCTGATGAAGGCGATCTGCCGGCCGTCAGGACTCCACGAGAACTCGTCCACGCCGTTCTTCGCGGTGGTGACGCGGACCGGATCGCCGCCGCTCATCGACATGACGAAGACCTGGTCCTGCGGGCCGTCGGCATCGTCGCCCGCATCCGGTTTCGCATCATCCTTGCCGTCCGCAGCGGCGTCGGTGGCATCGGCGGGCGTGGTGTCTTTGGTGATGAAGGCCACGCGCGTACCGTCCGGCGACCACTTCGGCGAGGACACATCGCTGCGCTTGAAGGTCAATGCACGGCGCGCGCCGGTGGCGACATCGACGACATCGAGTTCGGGTTGTTTCTTGTCGGATTTCCAGTCAGGCGTGCCGACGACCACCGCGATCTGCCGGCCGTCCGGAGAAATCTGGGCATCGCTCAGGGACACGATCCTGCGCAGGTCGGTGAGCTGGAAGTCCGACTTGTCGGCCGCATGGGCCGAAAGCGGCGAGGCGAGGGCACAGCAGATCGACAGCGCAAGGCGATTTGAGGATGTCATGGGGATCCCGGGTGCAAGAAGTGGATGGGCCGAACGCCTGCCATGCGCCCTGACAGACGGACGCATACCAAGGCCCAACGCTAGCAGATTCGGCAGCCGCGACGCACGATCCGGAAGTCACGCGTCCTTGTTGTGCCTGCGCATGATCCGCTGCTTGTCGCGCGCCCAGTCGCGCTCCTTGAGCGTGGCGCGCTTGTCGTGTTCCTGCTTGCCCTTGGCCAGTGCGATCTCGAGCTTGGCGCGACCGGCCTTCCAGTAGATGGCGGTTGGGATCAGGGTATAGCCGTCGCGCTCGACGGCGCCGATCAGCTTGTCGATCTCGCGCTTGTGCAGCAGCAGCTTGCGAGTGCGGCGATCGTCGGCGACGACATGGGTCGAGGCGGTGATCAGCGGGGTGATCTGCGCGCCGAACAGATACAGCTCGCCGCCCTTGATCAGCGCGTAGCTGTCGGCGAACTGCAGGCGACCTGCGCGCAGGGCCTTGACCTCCCAGCCCTGCAGCACGAGGCCGGCCTCGTAACGGTCCTCAAGCGCGTAGTCGTGACGCGCGCGCTTGTTCAGCGCGATGGTCTTCTGACCCACGTCCTTCTTCGCGCTTCCGGTATCCTTCCTGTGGTTCGCGTTCGTCATGCGTCTTCCTTGCGGCCTTCTATTGTCGCGCATGCGCATGGCGCGAGCGAATGCCATCGATCGATCACCCGCAGGCGCGTTCGACCCCGACATGACCACGATCCACCGCAGCGCGCTCGTCGCGCGACCGCCCGAGGCGTTGTACGCACTGGTGAACGATATCGCCGCCTATCCGCGTCGCTTCGACTGGTGCTCGGGCAGCGAAGTGCTCGATCGGGCCGAGCGGGAGATGCTCGCGCGGCTGGATGTGCGGGTGGCGGGGATGGTGGTGAGCTTCACCACGCGCAACACACTCACGCCGGTATCGCGCATCGAGCTGGAACTGGCCGAAGGCCCGTTCCAGAAGTTCGGCGGGGCGTGGACGTTCGATGCGCTGGGAGACTCGGGTTGTCGTGTCGGCTTGCGCCTGCAGTTCGAACTCGCCGGCAAGCTCCTCGGATCGGCGCTGGCGCTCGGTTTCACCGGATTCGCGGATCGCCTGGTCGACGACTTCTGCCGGGTTGCGCGCAGGGAGGCGGCCGATGGCGGATGAACCGAGCACATCGGCGACGATCCGCGTGGTCGTGGTGTACGCGTTGCCCGAGCGCGCGTGGTCGACGACGCTGGATCTGCCCACCGATGCGACCGCTTCGGATGCGCTGGCGCAGGCTGGCTTTGCAGAGCAGGTTCCAGGCTTCGATGCGACGAAGATCGGTTATGCGATCTTCGGCAAGTCCATCCATTCCGGCACGCTGCTGCGCGACGGCGACCGCCTGGAACTGCTGCGGCCGCTGGTTGCCGATCCGAAACAGGCTCGACGGCGTCGAGCGCGAGGCGGTTCCTGATCGAATCCCGGTCAGTTCCCGCTGCTGCCGCTATCGCCGCTGTCACCGTTCTTCTTTTTCTTGTCCTTCGGCAGGTTGCCGAACCGGCCCATCTTCTTCGACAGCAGCTCGTCCTGTTCGGGAAAGTAGTCGCCGGTCATGCTCGTCAGGTTGTTGCCCTCGAAGACCAAGGTCAGCGTCTTGATGTCGGGCTTGCTCTGGCCACGGCGATCCTGCTCGGTCTCCACGTAATCCCAGCGCTGCGAGTGGAAGGGATCGGCGATCGAGGGCGTGCCTATCAATGCGACCACGTCCTGCTTGCTCATGCCGGGCTTCACCTGGACGACGTTCTTCGCTTCCAGCAGGTTCCCCTGGTACACCGGCGCGTGATAGACGAAGAAGTTGCAGCCTGCGAGGGCAATGGACGCCAGCAGCGAGAGGATCCAGATTTTCCGCATGTCCGGTAAGGTCCGAGAGGGGAGGGCACAGGGCGCGGATGATACACTAGCCAACCTGAGCGCCGCTTCAGCGTGCGCATGACCATGCGGGGAGCGAATGGAATCGCAGGATCTGCGCAAGGTCGGTCTCAAGGTCACCCATCCGCGCGTGCGGATCCTGGAGATCCTCGAGCATGCCAGCCCGCGCCACCTGACCGCCGAGGACATCTATCGGCAACTGCTGAACGAGAGCGAGGACATCGGCCTGGCCACGGTGTATCGCGTGCTCACCCAGTTCGAGGCCGCGAACCTTGTGCTCAAGCACAACTTCGAGGGTGGCCACGCGGTGTACGAGCTCGACCGCGGCGAGCACCACGACCACATGGTCGACCTCGACACCGGCAAGGTGATCGAATTCTCCAGCCCCGAGATCGAACGTCTGCAGCAGCAGGTCGCCGACCGGCACGGCTACATCATCCAGGAACACAGTCTGGTGCTGTACGTACGGGCGAAGAAGAAAAAGTAGCGCGGCCCGAACAATGCAGTTCAGACGGGCGCATGGACGCGTCCGCATCAATCCGTCTGCGCGCCTTGCAGCATCTGCTTCGCATTCGCACGCGTCTCGCGGGTGATCTCGATGCCGCCGAGCATCCGCGCGATCTCGTCCACGCGCGTGGCTTCGTCGAGCCGGAACACCGCGCTGCGCGTCGTGCTGCCGTCGCTGTCCTTGCTCACGCGCACATGGTGGTGCGCCTGTGCGGCGACCTGCGGCAGATGGGTCACGCACAGCACCTGGCGTTGCGCGCCGAGCGTGCGCAGCTTGCGGCCGACGACTTCGGCGATCGCGCCGCCGATGCCCGAATCGACCTCGTCGAAGACCATTGTCGGGACCGCGTCCATGCCGAGCGCGGCGACTTCGATCGCGAGTGAAATGCGCGACAGCTCGCCGCCGGAGGCGACCTTGCGCAGCGGGCGCGGCGGCTGGCCGGGATTGGCGGATACCAGGAACTCGGCCTGTTCGGTCCCGCCTGGCGAAGGCTCGCTCGCGGCGATCGGCGTCAGTTCGACCTGCAGGCGACCGCCGGCCATGCCAAGTTCGGTCATCAATATCGTTACCGCCTCGTCCAGCCGGCGAGCGGCTTGTACACGTGCCGCGGCCAGCGTCTGCGCTGCACAGCGCCATTGCAGGCCGAGCGCATCGCGTTCGGCCTGCAGGAGTTCGGCTGCGGCGCCGGCATCGCGGAGCAATTCGCGTTCGGCAGCCAACGCATCGCGGACCGACGCGAGCTGCTCCAGCGGTACCTTGTGACGGCGGCCGAGTTCGTGCAGCCGTGCCAGTTCCTCATCCAGTTCCTGCAGACGCTGCGGATCGAGGTCGATGCCGTCGCGGGCGCGCTCGATCAGGTTGGCGGCTTCGGCGAGCTGGATCGTGGCGGCCTCGGCCAGTTCGGCAGCCTGCGCGTAGGCGGGATCGTGCTCG
>DATHOV010000017.1:0-6298 GCA_035484515.1 Lysobacteraceae bacterium | reverse complement strand
GCCTGGTACTCTATCCAGCTGAGCTACGGGCGCGCTGAATTTCCAATTATGCGGGCCGCGTTTCATGGCGTCAACGATCATCAGGACGTGTGTGCGGCCACAGCACCGTCCGCAGCTATGGACGATGGCATGGACCAGCCGAGATCGGAAACAGTAAAGCCCGCAGATTCGCGGGCATGGCTGTGCAGTTGGCGTAGAGAGGGATTGCTCGCCCCATCCGTGGGGCTCACCCCTGCGGCGCTGCGCGCCTTCGGGACCAGATCCGCTGTCCAATTTCGTTCCAGACGAATTTGTCACTGCGGAGGTAGGATGCTGGGGCGAACATCGATCGCAACGCGAGCGATGGCCCGAACGGCGTAGGCCAGGATAGCCGAAGTCAACCCGCAGGGTTCGCACCGAATCCCTCTCTCTCCGCCAGATACGCAGAAGGCCCCTTGCGGGGCCTTCTGCGTATCTCGCGGAGAGAGAGGGATTCGAACCCTCGATCAGGCTTTTGACCCGATACTCCCTTAGCAGGGGAGCCCCTTCGGCCACTCGGGCATCTCTCCGGGCGAGTGCGAGGTCTTCGCAGATCGGACGCGCAGGATACCGGCTAAGGCTTCGCGGGTAAACCTGAGTTTTCGCCACCGCCTTCAGGCGCGGTCGACACGGGACTTGCGCTTGGAGTGCCGTTGTCGTCGCGGTGGATACGTTGGAAGATTTCTTCGCGATGCACGGCCACGTCCTTCGGCGCCGTAATCCCGATGCGAACTTGATTACCCTTCACGCCGAGCACGGTGACCGTCACCGAGTCGCCGATCATCAGGGTCTCTCCCACCCTGCGCGTCAAGATCAACATGTCTCGCTCCTTCCCCGGCATCCATCCGGGGCTGCGCGCCTGACTTGCCAATGGCCGTTGCCATTGCAACCAGATCGTCTGTCTCGATGGTATCGACCGCGCCGTTCAGGCGCAACGCACGAAGCCCATGACCGATGGGCTAGGAAGCGATGCGTTCAGCCACCCAGCCGCGCACGCCGTTGAGCGCACCGACCAATGCCGGGCCATCGACACCGCCACCCTGGGCAAGATCCGGCCGACCGCCGCCCTTGCCGCCGATCTGCGCAGCGATGTGGCTGAGGATGTCGCCGGCCTTGACCGTGGCCAGGGCCTTGCCATGCACGCCGGCGATCAGCGTCGCGCGGCCGTCTACGACCGAGGCGAGCACGATCACCGCATCGCCGAGTTGCTGCTTGAGCTGGTCGACGCTGTCGCGCAAGGCCTTCGCGTCGACGCCTTCGAGCCTGGCGGCGACGATCCTGACATCGCCGACGCTCTGCGCGGACGCGGCCAGGTCGCTCGCGGCGCCTGCGTTCGCCTTCGCCTTGAGTTGCTCGAGTTCGCGCTCGGTCTTCCTCTGCCGCTCGACGAGCTGTTTCAGTTTTTCCTCCGCATCGCCCGCGCTGCCGCCGAGCAGCCGCGCGATGTGCGCGAGGCGGCGCTCCTCCTCCGCGATGTGGTCTAGCGCGCCCTGCCCCGTCACCGCCTCGATGCGGCGCACGCCTGCAGCCACTCCTGTCTCGCCGAGGATCTTGAACACGCCGATGTCGCCGGTGCGATGCACATGCGTGCCGCCGCAAAGCTCGGTCGAGAACTCGCCCATGCGCAGCACGCGCACGCGCTCGCCGTACTTCTCGCCGAACAGCGCCATCGCGCCGAAATCTAGCGCCTCCTGCATGCCCATCTGGTGCACTTCGGCCTCGACGTTGCGACGAATCTCGGCATTGACCATCGCCTCGATCTCCGCCAGATGTTCGTGAGAGACGGGCTGGAAATGGGAGAAATCGAAGCGCAGACGATCCGGGGCGACCAGCGAGCCCTTCTGGGTGACGTGTTCGCCGAGCGTCCTGCGCAGTGCGGCGTGCAGCAGGTGCGTCGCGGAATGGTTGAGCACGATCGCCTGGCGACGCACGCCATCCACGCTCGCCTCGACCGTATCGGCGACACGCAAGACGCCGCCCGTGACCTTGCCAAAGTGGCCGTGGAAGGTGCCAGCAAGCTTGATCGTGTCAGTGACATCGAACCGCGCATTGCCCGCACATAGCGAACCGACATCGCCGACCTGGCCGCCGGACTCGGCGTAGAACGGCGTGCGGTCGAGGATCAACGTGCCCTGTTCGCCATCGCCGAGCGACTCGACCGTACGGCCATCGCGCAGTATCGCGACCACGCGCAGACTATCGGCTGCGAGTCGGTCGTAGCCGAGAAACTGCGTCGGCGAGAGACTCGCAACGAGATCGGCCGGCAGCACGCCCGCGCCGGCGAACTTGCTTGCCGCGCGCGCGCGTTCGCGCTGTTCGTTCATCGCCGCCTCGAAGCCGGCCATGTCGATCGACAGGCCGCGTTCGCGAGCTATGTCCGCGGTCAGGTCGACCGGGAAACCGTAGGTATCGTAGAGACGGAACGCATCGATGCCAGGAACCGTTCCCTGCACGCGCGAAACGATATCCTCGAACACGCGCATGCCCGAACCGAGCGTCTCCGCGAAGCGTTCTTCCTCCGCACGCAGCGCCGCTTCGACCATGCCCCGCTTCGCGGCGAGCTCCGGATAGGCATCGCCCATCTGCTCGATCAGCGGCGCGACCATCTTCCAGAAGAACGTCTCGCGCGTGCCAAGCATCCATCCATGCCGCAGCGCGCGGCGGATGATTCGGCGTACTACATAGCCGCGGCCCTCGTTCGACGGCAGCACGCCATCGACGATCAGGAAGCTGCAGGCGCGGATGTGGTCGGCGATCACGCGCAACGACTTGTTCTCGATGTCGGCGGTGTGGGTGAGCTTCGCCGCCGCCTTGATGAGGTGCGCGAACAAGTCGATCTCGTAGTTCGAATGCACGTGCTGCAACACCGCCGCGACGCGCTCCAGGCCCATACCGGTGTCGACGCAGGGTGCGGGCAGCGGCACGAGCGTGCCATCGGTGCTGCGGTCGAACTGCATGAACACGAGGTTCCAGATCTCGATGAAGCGGTCGCCGTCCTCATCGGCTGAACCCGGAGGGCCGCCCGGAATGTGGGCGCCGTGGTCGTAGAAGATCTCGGTGCAAGGGCCGCAGGGACCGGTGTCGGCCATCTGCCAGAAGTTGTCCGATGCGTAAGGCGCACCCTTGTTGTCGCCGATCCGAACAATGCGATCGGCCGGCAACCCGACTTCCTTGTGCCAGATGTCGAAGGCCTCGTCGTCGGTGTGGTAGACCGTGACCATCAAGCGCTCGGCCGGCAGTTTCCACACACCCGTCAGCAGTTCCCACGCGAAGTGGATCGCGTCGCGCTTGAAGTAATCGCCGAAACTGAAGTTGCCGAGCATCTCGAAGAAGGTGTGATGGCGCGCGGTATAGCCGACCTGGTCGAGGTCGTTGTGCTTGCCGCCCGCGCGCACGCAACGCTGCGAAGACGCGGCGCGCTTGTAGCTGCGCTTGTCGGCGCCGAGGAAGACGTCCTTGAACTGGACCATGCCTGCGTTGGTGAACAGCAGGGTCGGGTCGTTGCCCGGCACGAGCGGACTGGACGGCACGATTTCGTGGCCGTTGGCCCGGAAAAACTCGAGAAAGCTGCTGCGGATCGCGCTGGTGGACATCGAAGTGCTGGTCATGGCGGGACTGATGCGTTCGCGTTGGAAAGGGATCGTGGGGAAATTGGTGGGTGCACCACATCGCCGCACAGGATGAGATGCGGTCGAAGCGGGGATTGTGCAACCGGTTGCGCCGTGGCGCAGATACAAGAGTAGCAGGCCACGCCCGCCAGTTCAGTGCGCGTCGGCCCCGCAGGCACGCATCATTCCTCGTCGATCGGACTGTCTTCGTCCAAGCCGGCGTCCGCCAGATCCGCGCGCCCGCGCGCCGCCGCATACACGCTGGCGTGGTCGAAGCCACGGCGCAACAGGAACTCGATGGCCTTTCGGCGCTGCTTGGGGTCGCCCAGTTTGTCTCGGGGAAAGCGGCGCGCGACGAGGCCGCAGGCGGCGGACAGCCAATCGGTTTCACAGGCATCCAGCGCGGCAGCGACCTGCTCGGCGGTCAAGCCATGAGTGCCGAGTTCGGCACGGATGCGCTGCGGGCCGTAACCCGCGGCGGCACGGGTGCGCGCCAGCGAACGCGCAAAACGATCGTCGTCCTGGAAGCCAAGTTCGGCGAGTCGGGCCAGCGCGTTCTCCGACTTGTCGGATTCCGCGCCGCAGTCGGCGAGCTTGCGCTTGATCTCGTGCCGCGAGTGCTCGCGCCGCACCAGCAGACCGAGCGCTTTCTGAAACGGATCGACGGGCGGCCGCTCGACGGCTGCATCATCGGTTCTGCCCCAGCCCGATTGGTGTCTTTTCACATCTTTCCTGTCACCGTCGATCGCAGATCCGCGCGCGCGGTCCATCCGTGAATCGCGCTGACAGGGTGCTTTCAACACCCCGCCAACGTGCCGCAGACCGCACTCAGGCCTCAGCGGTCTCGGCAGCGGATGCACCGATGATCAGGCCGGGCACGAACTTTTCGCGAAGCTTCGCTTCCAGATCCCTGGCCATCGAGGGGTTGTCCTTGAGGTACTGGCGGGCGTTCTCCTTGCCCTGCCCGATGCGCTCTCCGAAGCAGCTGTACCACGCGCCCGATTTCTCCACGAGCCTGGCGTCCACACCCATGTCGATCAGCTCGCCTTCGCGTGAGATGCCTTCGCCATAGAGGATTTCGGTCACGATGATCTTGAACGGGGGCGCCATCTTGTTCTTGACGACCTTGATCTTGGTCTGGTTGCCAATGACTTCCTCGCCCTTCTTGACCGAGCCGATGCGCCGGATGTCAAGACGCACCGAGGCGTAGAACTTCAGCGCGTTGCCGCCCGTGGTGGTCTCCGGATTCTGGCCTGGCATCATCATCCCGATCTTCATACGCAACTGGTTGATGAAGATCACCATGCAATTGCTGCGATTGATGTTGCCGGTGAGCTTGCGCAGCGCCTGGCTCATCAATCGCGCCTGCAGGCCGACCTGCATTTCGCCCATCTCACCCTCGATCTCGGCGCGCGGCGTCAGCGCAGCCACCGAATCGACCACGACGATATCCACCGCGTTCGAACGCACCAGCATGTCGACGATTTCCAGTGCCTGCTCGCCGGTATCCGGCTGCGAAACCAGCAGGTCGTCGATGTTGACGCCCAATTTCTGCGCGTAGATCGGATCGAGCGCGTGCTCGGCATCCACGAAAGCCGCGGTGCCACCCGCCTTCTGGCATTCGGCGATGACCTGCAGGGTGAGCGTCGTCTTGCCGGAAGATTCCGGTCCGTAGATCTCGACGACGCGCCCCTTGGGCAGGCCACCGATGCCGAGCGCTATGTCCAGCATCAGCGAGCCGGTGCCGATCACCTCGGCAGGCTCGCAAGCCTTGTCGCCCATGCGCATCACGGTGCCCTTGCCGAATTGCTTGTCGATCTGGCTCAGTGCAGCGGTCAGTGCGCGCTTCTTGTTCTCATCCATGGTCTTGTCCTCGGGGATTGGTGTGCGTGTCGGCAATCTACGGAAGGCGAGTCTCAAAAGGTGAGACTGGCGGATCCGGATCCATCATTCCGTTTCGGCAGCCGCGCGGATGTCCGGCGATATCGCATCCGCTTGTAGGAAAAACACCCGATCGGCGGTTTCGCGGCGTTTCCGCGCTGGCGATCCGGGCACTCACCGGCTGGGCCTCGATGTATTCGGCCGGACCAGGCCGCAGTAAAGGCCCTCGATCGCGAAATCGTCGTCGGGCTTCACCACGATCGGCTCGTAATCGGGATTGCGCGGCAGCAAACGGATCGCGTCCTTGCCGATCTTGAGCAGTTTGACCGTGATCTCGTCGCCGATGCGCGCCACCACGATCTGGCCTGAGCGCGCGTCGCGCGTGCGGTGCACGCCGATCAGGTCGCCGTCGAAGATGCCCTCGTCGCGCATCGAATCGCCCTTCACGCGCAACACGTAATCGGGTGCCGGCGCGAACAGCACGCGGTCGAGCAGTATGTAGTCGTCCGAGCCGATATCGGCGCCGATCGGCACTCCAGCCGCGACCCGACCAAGCAAGGGCACGCGCAGGGCGTTGTCGTCCTCCGGTTCGGGCTTCGACGTTGCGAACGCGATTTCGCGCTGGGTCCGCTCCGGAGCCTGCAGCACGCGGATGCCGCGCGCGCGGCCGGGAACGCGCTCGATCGCACCAGCTGCTGCGAGCGCCTCGAGATGGTATTGCGCGGCACGCACGCCCTTGAAGCCGAAGGCCTTCGCGATCTCGGTCTGCGAAGGGGGCATGCCCTCCTCGT
>DATHOV010000016.1:0-5805 GCA_035484515.1 Lysobacteraceae bacterium | reverse complement strand
CCGGCGACCAGCTGCAGGTCCTCGAATCGCTGCTACTGAACCAGGACCTTGACCGCAGCCAGACGCCTTCCTCGATGCCACTGGCCAACACCTATGTCTCGGCACCGTTCGGCAACCGCATCGACCCGATCACCGGCGGACACGAGTTCCACAAGGGCCTTGATCTGGATGGCAAGACCGGCGATCCGATCCATGCGGCAGCCGACGGCATCGTCGTGCGTGCCGACTTCGACGCCGGTGGCTATGGCAACGTGGTCGACATCGACCATGGCAATGGCTATGCGACCCGCTACGGGCACTGCTCGAAGCTGCTGGTGAAGGTCGGCGACCTCGTCCACGCCGGCGACGTGATCGCCAAGGTCGGCTCGACGGGCCACGCCACCGGCCCACACCTGCATTTCGAGGTCTGGATCAATGGTGCACCGGTGAATCCGCAGCCTTATCTGGGGAAGATCGGGAAGTAGATCCCGGGGATTGGCGACGCTATCAGATTTCGCCAAGACCACAATCTGAATTCAGCACGGGCGATGCCTTCGTCAAATTGCCACTTTCCTCGGTTGGACGGTACGCTGCTCCGACTCTTCCCTTGATTCGCTTCCGGCCAACCCCACGTTAGAATGCACGACCGGGCCGCCGCGAGCGGCCCGCCGCGTTTTGCGCGCCTGTCTCCCTGCAAACGCGCCGCTCAGAATCCAAGCCATTCGGACACCCATGCTCAACAGCCTCCTCACCCGCGTGTTCGGCAGCCGCAACGAGCGCCTGCTCAAGCAGTTGCAGAAAAACGTCGTCAAGATCAACGCGCTCGAAGCCAAGCTGCAGAAGCTCTCCGACGATGAGCTGAAGGCCAGGACGGCCGAGTTCCGACAGCGCGTGGCGGCTGGCGAGACCCTCGACCAATTGCTGCCCGAAGCCTTCGCGGTGGTGCGCGAAGCCTCGGTGCGCGTGCTCGGCCTGCGCCACTACGACGTTCAGTTGATCGGCGGCATGGTCCTGCACCTGGGCAAGATCGCCGAGATGCGCACCGGCGAGGGCAAAACCCTCGTCGGCACCTTGCCGGTATACCTCAATGCGCTGTCCGGCAAGGGCGTGCACGTGGTGACGGTCAACGACTACCTGGCACGCCGCGACTCGGCTTGGATGGGCCGGTTGTACAACTGGCTCGGCATGAGCGTGGGCGTGGTCTATCCGAACATGCCGCACGGCGACAAGAAGGCCGCCTACGGTGCCGATATCACCTACGGCACCAACAACGAATACGGCTTCGACTACCTGCGCGACAACATGGCGTTGGACATGGAAAGCCGCTTCCAGCGCGGACTCAATTTCGCGATCGTCGATGAGGTGGACTCGATCCTGATCGACGAGGCGCGCACTCCGCTGATCATTTCCGGTCCAGCCGACGAATCGCCCGAGCTGTACGTAAAGGTGAACCGCGTTGTGCCCAAGCTGATCCGGCAGGAGAAGGAGGACGGCGAGGGCGACTACTGGGTCGACGAGAAGGCCAAGCAGACGCACCTGTCCGAGGCGGGCATGTCGCACGCCGAGGAACTGCTGCGCGGAGCGGACATCCTGCGCGATGACGACAGTCTTTACGACGCCCACAACCTCTCGGTCGTGCACCACCTCAATGCCGCCCTGCGCGCGCACGGCATCTACCAGCGCGACGTCGACTACATCGTCCGCGACGGCGAAGTCATCATCGTCGACGAGTTCACCGGCCGCACCCTGCAGGGCCGGCGCTGGTCGGACGGACTGCACCAGGCGGTCGAGGCGAAGGAAGGCGTTCCGGTCCAGCGCGAGAACCAGACGCTGGCCTCGATCACCTTCCAGAACTACTGCCGCATGTACGCCAAGCTGGCGGGCATGACCGGCACTGCCGACACCGAAGCCTACGAATTCCAGGACATCTATGGCTTGGAAGTGTGCGTGATTCCAACCCATCGGCCGATGGTGCGCAAGGACAACGCCGACCTGGTGTTCTTCGGCCAGAAGGCCAAGTTCAACGCGGTCATCGAGGACATCAAGGATTGTTACGCCCGCGCCCAGCCGGTGCTGGTCGGTACCACGTCCATCGAAACCTCGGAGATGCTCTCGCAGCGCTTGCGCGAAGATCGCGTGCCGCACGAGGTGCTCAACGCAAAGCAGCACGAGCGCGAGGCGCAGATTGTCGCCCAGGCCGGCAAGCCCAAGGCAGTAACGATTGCGACCAACATGGCCGGCCGCGGCACCGACATCGTGCTCGGCGGCAATCTCGAGGTCGAACTGCAGACCCTCGGCGAGCAAGTCGGCGAGAACGAGAAAGCGGTCGTGCGCGAGGCGTGGAAGCAGCGCCACGAGGAGGTCAAGAAGGCGGGCGGCCTGCACATCGTCGGCACCGAGCGCCACGAGTCGCGACGCATTGACAACCAGCTGCGCGGCCGCTCCGGCCGCCAGGGCGACCCAGGCTCGAGCCGTTTTTTCCTGTCGTTCGAAGACAACCTGATGCGCATCTTCGCGTCCGACTTCATCCAGCGCGCGATGAAGATGCTGCGCATGAAGGAGGACGACGTCATCGAGTCGCCGATGGTGAGTAAGCAGATCGAGAAGGCGCAGCGCAAGGTCGAGGCGCACAACTTCGACATCCGCAAGAACCTGCTCGACTTCGACGACGTCAACAACGACCAGCGCAAGGTCATCTACAAGCAGCGCGACGAGCTGCTTGAAACCGAGTCCGTGGCCGAGACGGTGGCCTCCATCCGCGACGACGTGATCGCCGACACCGTGCGCCGCTTCGTGCCCGAGCATTCGGTGGACGAGCAGTGGGACCTGCCGGGCCTCGATCGCACGCTGGCCGACGAGTTCGGCGTCCGCGCCGACCTGCAGGGCTATGCCCACGGCGGCGGCGACGTGGATGCGGCGGCGATCGCGCGCCGCGCTCAGGAAGTCGCGGCCGGGCACTTCGCCGCCAAGGAACGCGATGTCGGCGACGAGAACATGCGCGCGCTGGAGAAGCACGTGATGCTCAGCATGCTCGATCAGAACTGGAAGGAGCATCTTGCGCGCATGGACTACCTGCGCCAGGGCATCCACTTGCGCGGCTACGCGCAGAAGCAGCCCAAGCAGGAGTTCAAGCGCGAATCGTTCGAGCTGTTCTCGGAGATGCTCGAGAAGTTCAAGCGCGAGGTCACCACCATTCTCGCGCGCGTACGCGTGCGCAGTCATGAAGAAGTCGATCGCATGGAGGCCGAGAACCAGCGGCTGGCGCAGTTGCAGGCGCGGCAGATGCAGTTCCAGCACGCCGATGCGGGCGGTTACGGCGCCGACGAGGAAGCCGCGCAGGTGCAGGCCGCGCAAGCCGCCGCTCAGTTGACGCAGCCGGTGGTGCGCGAAGGCCCGAAGATCGGGCGCAACGACCCGTGCCCCTGCGGCTCCGGCAAGAAGTACAAGCAGTGCCACGGGCAGATCGCGTGAGTGCGGCGACATGAGCCGTAATCCGCCCGTGGGATGATTTCCGTCGTCGGCGTGCAACGATCGGAATGATGTTTTCGAGATGAGCGCAGCCAAACCCGTGCATGTGGTCGCTGGCGTGATCCAGGATGCGCGCGGCCGCATCCTGCTGGCGCGTCGCACGGCCGGCCGCGACCTGGCCGGCCTCTGGGAGTTCCCGGGCGGCAAGGTCGATGCGGGAGAGACGCCGGAGCAGGCGCTGGCGCGCGAACTGCACGAGGAACTTGGCATTCGTGTCGGCAACAGTGACCCGCTCATCGCGGTGCCGTATGCCTATCGGCACAAGCGCATCGTGCTCGACGTGCGCAGGATCGCATCGTGGGAGGGCAGCGTGACCGGCCGCGAACGCCAGGCGCTGGCTTGGGCGCCTTCTGCGAAGCTCGCCAGCTACCTGATGCCGCCGGCCGATCGGCCCGTCGTCGCGGCCTTGCTCCAGCCCGATCGTTACCTGATCACTCCCGAACCCGCAGGCCAGGATCACGTGCCGTTCCTGCGAACGCTGGAGCTTGCCTTGAGGGGCGGTGTACGCCGCGTCCAATTGCGCACGCATGCCCTCGCGACCGAGGCCTTGCGGCCGCTGGCGAAGTCGGCGCATAAACTGTGTCGCGCGGCCGGTGCGGAACTGTTGCTAAACGCCGACATCGCTCTCGCCCGCGAGCTGGGCATCGGCCTGCACCTGCGCGCCGCGCAATTGCAGGAACTGCGCGAGCGCCCGTTGCCCGCGAAATTCGCCGTGGCGGCTTCCTGTCATGATGTGGCCGAGCTGAAGCGAGCCGAGGAACTGGGTGTGGATTTCGTTGTGCTCGGCCCGATCGCAGCGACGCCGAGCCATCCCGACCTCGCGCCGCTGGGCTGGGAAGGATTCGCGCGTATGCGTGAGCAGGTCGCATTGCCGATCTATGCGTTGGGCGGCGTGGCCGTCATGGATCTGTCTGCCGCGCGCGCGCACGGGGCGCAAGGCATCGCCGCCATCCGTGGGCTCTGGGCTGGTTGATCGCCGCAGCGCAGGGCGTGCATCGCGAAGCGACTTCAGGATTTCGCTGCTACGAGCCGCAGGTAGAAGGCGTGGAGTTCAGCGACCCGATGCGCCAGCGCTTCGGGCGTGCCAGCGTTTTCAATCACGTCGTCGGCGATCGCCAGGCGTTGTTCGCGCGAGGCCTGCGCAGCGAGGACGCGTTCGGCTTGTTCGCGGGTTCCGCCGTCGCGTGCGAGCAGCCGCTGCACCTGCGCTTCGCGCGTAGCATCGACCACGAGAATGCGGTCGAGCCATGGATACCTCGCCCGCCCGCCGCCCTCGGCCAGCAGCGGGATGGCCGCGATCACGTAGGCGCTGGTCGCGGCGGCGCAGGCATCGCGCAGCGCATCGCGGATGCGTGGGTGCAGGATGGCTTCCAGATCGCGTCGCGCGGCTTCGTCGTCGAACACGAATCGCCGCAACCCGGCGCGATCGAGGTTGCCGTCCGCGCACAGCACGCCATCGCCGAATCGAACGACGATCGCTTCCAGCGCCGGCTGCCCGCGTTCGACGAGGGAACGCGCAAACGCATCCGCATCGGCGACCACGATGCCGATGCGCTCGAAGTACCGGCAAGCCTCGGACTTGCCCGAGGCGATGCCGCCGGTGACTGCTACCACGAATCGGGACATGCTCGTTCTCGCTTGTTCACCCGGGACGTACTGCGATCGAGGCCAATCAATGCTTCGTGTGCGGTCCGGAATGCGCAACGCCACTGGGTTGCACCACCCCGCAGTCCTTGCTGAACGTGGCGGTGTCGATGTCGCCTTGGGAGGGGCGGTTGACGATGCGCGGTCGGTAGCGCCATTGCGTGCTGAACAGGCTCCATGACGGATCGTGGCCAGGGAAGTCGACGCCCGCCAGGTCGATCAGCGATTCGAAGGTGTCCGCGCTCATCGTGCGCTTGTTTGCGTTGGCGTGCATCGCGGCCAGGCGCTCCGGGAACGTCGCCGCGAACGAGTCCGAATACCAGAACAGCGCCGGTATCTCGTATTCGTAGTGCGTGCCGTTGCCGTGGCCCTCCATGCTGCAGGTGGCGGTTGGCAGCGATTCGCCGTGGTCGGACTCGAACCACAATGCCGTCACCGCTCCGTCCTCGCGCAGGATGCCGATGATCGAAGCGAGCACGTGGTCGGTGTAGAGGATCGAGTTGTCGTAGCTGTTGCGTGCGCGTTCGACTGACTCCGCGTCGTTGTCGTCGTCGCTGCTTTCACTTCCGCTGTCGTCGTCGCTGCTGTCGCTGCTGCCGTTGTCGGCTTCGTCAGGATCGGATTGGGTCGGACGCCAATGTTTGTACGCATCCG
>DATHOV010000015.1:0-7082 GCA_035484515.1 Lysobacteraceae bacterium | reverse complement strand
CGAGCATCTGCACGCCGCGGTCTCAAGAGGCCGCGGCGTGATGCTGGTGTCCGGGCACTTCCTCAACCTGGAGATCTGCGGCCGCCTGCTCTGCGACCATGTGCCGTTGGCCGGCATGTACCGCCGCCATCGCGGTGCGGTGATGGAATGGGCGGTGCTGCGCGGACGCCTGCGCTATGCCGCGGCGATGTTCCAGCAGCACGAACTGCGTCCGGCGATCCGTCACCTGAAGAGCGGCGGCACGCTGTGGTATGCGCCCGACCAGGACATGCTCGGCAAGGACACCGTGTTCGCGCCGTTCTTCGGCATCCCCGCCGCGACGATCACCGCGACCCACCAGCTCGCGCGCGTGACCGGCTGCGCGGTGTTGCCGTTCTTCCATCATCGCGAAGGCGACCGCTACGTGCTGCGCATCGATCCGGCGTTCGCGGATTTTCCGTCGGCCGATGCGGTCGCCGATACCGCGCGCGTCAACGCCGCGATCGAGGCGATGGTGCGCGAGGCGCCGGCGCAGTACCTGTGGATCCACCGCCGCTTCAAGCGGCGGCCGCCGGGCGAGGTACCCGTTTACTGACATGGCATGGAATCGCGGCCCCCTTCCCCTTCAAGGGGAAGGATGGGATGGGGATGGTGTACTCGATGCGTGTCGATAGCGACACCATCCCCCTCCTCATTCCTCCCTTAAAGGGGAGCAAGCAGCTGCACGCTCGTTGCAGTCGATTCGGAATTTACCGGTCCACGCACTAATCGCGTGGCGGTGTGCGCCCGGACTCGTGCAGCTTCGCGTATTTCAGGAACGCGTAGAACGCATGCACGCGTGCCGCGGTGAAGCCGGCCCAGCCGTTGAGGAAGTAGCGCTTCACGAAGTACATCCGCGCGAACGCGACCCACGGGTACAGCAGCATTCGCAATCCGACGAAGCGGGTGCCGCGGGCGCGCTTGTGTTCGACCATGCCGGTCGTGTAGCGGTTGATCTTGTCCACCCGCGCGGCGATGTCGGCCTCGCCACGATGACGCAGCGGCGCGCGCAGGTCGAACACGCGGCCATCCACGGCCGGCTCGGCGTGCACCGGCACCTGGTTCATGCGCGAGCGCGAACGGCGGAACAGGCGCAACTGCCAGTTCGACGCGCAGCCCGGATGCACCCAGCGCCAGAACAGCCATTCGCGCCGAGGCAGGCGGTAGCCGTCGGCGCGCGGCGCGGCCAGTTCGCGCTCGATGACTGCGCGCGCCGGATCGACGAGGCATTCGTCTGCGTCGAGCAGCAGACACCAGTCGTGTTGCGCGAGGTCGATCGCCGCCTGCTTCTGCGCAGCGTAGCCGGCGAAGGGCTGGGCGTGCACGCGCGCGCCGTGCCGCTGGGCGATCGCTACGGTCGCGTCGGTCGAGTTCGAATCGAGCACCACGATCTCGTCGCAGAACGCCAGCGAGGCCAGGCATGCGTCGAGCGTGCCCGCATTGTTGAAGGTGGTGACCACGCCGCTGAGCGGCGACGCCGCGCTCATGCGGATGCGGTCGGGCTGGCGGCGGCAGCGGGCGCAGCCTCCTCGCCGAACAACGCGCCCGCGTACAGGCCAGCGAGCAACAGGGTCAGGCCACCCCAGAAACTCGAATAGAACGCCAGGTGCGTATTGATCGGGAACACCGTCACCGCGAGCGCTATGGCCGGCATCGCCGCGCGTGCGCGCGCGTCGGGCTTGGCCCAGCTCCAGGCGCGGAGCGCGATGGCCGCACCGATCGCCCACAGCAGCAATCCGATCGCCCCGGTCTCGCTGAGCACCTCCAGCACGATCTGGTGCGCGTGCAGCGCACCGCCCTCGCCCCAGGCTGCCGGCGTCTTCATCTTCGGAACGCAGATGGTGTACTCGTCGCGGTATTCGCGCACGCCCACGCCATTGAACGGATGCTCGCGGAACATGCACAGCGCCGCACCCCAGATCCGCACGCGCCCGCTGGACGCCACATCGAGTCCTTCCATGTCGCCGCTGAACACCGCTTCGGTGCGCGCGATGCGGTCGTGCAGGTCACGCGGGAAGACCGCTGCGAGCACGACCCCGGCGAGGGCGCCTGCCGCGAACACGCCGAGCAGGCGCTTCCATCCCAGCAATCGCCAGCCGCCGAACAGCAGCGCCAGGGCGAAGGTGATCCACGCCGCGCGCGAACCGGCGAGCATGATCGCGACGCCGAGCAGCAGCGCCGCGCCGATCCAGCCCGCCACTCCAGCGCGCCGCGCGGCAAGGCCGAGCGGGAACGCCGCCAGGGTGGCTAGCACCTGACCGAGGTGCGGATGCTTCGCACCGAAGACGCCGCTGATGCGGATCGCGTTCGTGCCAGGCTCCACGCTCGCCGCGCCGGCGAGGCTGTGGCCGGTTATCGCCTGCACCAGTCCGTCGACCGTCCACACCAGCGCGATGATCGCGATGCCGGCATACACGATGCGCCGGTCCTTTTCGCGATGCACCGCAATCGCCGCCATCCACAGGAAAGGCAGGAACCGCAGGCCTTCGAGCACCTCGACCAGCGCGTGCGACGCATCGACCGCGCCGATGCAGGAGAACAGTTCCGGCAGCCAGTAGCTGAAGAACAGCACGCCGGTCAGCGCCCATGCCTCGCGGCTGAGCAGGACATCGCCACCACGGAAGCGGCGCAGGCCGAGCCACACGAGAGTGACGACGGCGCCGAGCGCCATCGCGGCATTGGCCAGCCCCATCCATGGCCACAGCGCCACGCAGGCGAGCACGCCCCACGACGCCCAGCTCGTGTGCAGCGGGCGGTCGCTGGCGGTTGTTTCAGCTGGAGCGGGCGACGAGGTCGGCATACACGGCAAGGGTATCGGCTTGCATGCGCGCAAGGGTATAACGATCCGGCAGACGGATTGACGGTCGCGTTGCGGCGAGCAGGGATTTCGCGCGCTGCGCGAGCGCATCGGCATCGGCGAGCGCGACCGCGCCGTCGGGGAACAACTCGTGCAGAAGTTCGCCGACGCCACCGTGGTCCCAGCCGACCACGGCGCGACCGCTGCACAGGGCCTCGATCACCGTGCGGCCGAAGGATTCGGGCTTGTCGGACAACTGCAGCACCAGATCGCTCAGCGCATACAGCTCGCGCATTTCCGCCAGCGGCACCGTGCAGGCGACGACCTCGCGCAGACCGAGCGTATCGGCGCGCGCACGCAGTTCGGCGAGATAGCGTTCGCGGCCAGGTTGATCCGCGCCGGCCAGCAGCAGCCGCGCATCGACGCCATCGGCACGCAGGCTCGCGAGCAGGTCCAGCGCGTGCGTGTGGCCCTTCAGGCGTGTGCCGCGCGCGGGCATCAACAGCAGGCGCTCGCCCGCCAGCTGCGGATATCGCGCGAGGAATCGCGCGCGCCATCCTGGATCGGGGGCGGCATCCGCGACGAACGCGGATGGATCGACGCCACGCGGAATCACCGTGAGCCGCGTCGGATCGATTCCCGGATAGTGCCGCAGCGCATGCGCACGCACGCTCCCGGACACGCAGATCACGCGTTCGCCGCGCAGCATCACGCCGCTGTAGCGGCCCGGCGAGTTCAAGCCGTGCATGGTGGTGATGAAGCGCGGCCGGTCCTTTTTCATGCCGCGCAACGCCGCGACCGCAAGCCACGCCGGCAGGCGCGAGCGCGCGTGCACGATGTCGGCGCGACTGTCGCGGAACAGCCGGCGCAATGCGGGAACGTGACGCAGGGTCAGCAGCGACTTGCGACCGATCGGGAGGGGCACGTGCTCGGCGCCGATCGCCTGCAGGGCCGGCAGCATGCGACCGCCGGCGGAGACCACGATCGCACGATGGCCGGCATCCAGCAATGCAGCGGCAATCTCCAGGGTCGAGCGCTCGACGCCGCCCGCGTCCAGCGCGGGCAGCAATTGCACGACGGTGAGCGGGCGCGTCACAGCCCGGGGATCGTCAATCGGTCAGCACGAACCGCGCGCCGCAGTAAGGACACACGCATTCGCGCTCCTCCTCCAGCGGCAGATAGACGCGCGGATGCGAGTTCCACAGCGCCATCGACGGCAGCGGGCAGGACACCGGCAGGTCCGCGCGCGTGACTTCGTAGCGGTTCTCGGCGTTGGCCTGCACGGCCGGCTGGCTGGAATGGACGGTCATGATGCGAGTTCCTTGCGACTGCCGCCATTGTAACCGCGCACCGATGCCGACGCCTTCAGGGAAGGTCGAACACCAGTGCCTCGCATTCGGATGCGGCATGCAGGTCCAGCCCCGACCTGTCGGCGAGCCCTGCGGCATCTCCTTCGTCGAGCACGATGTCCTCGCCGAGGCGCAACCTGCCGCGCACGACCTGCACCCAGGCGCGACGCCCTTCGCCGAGTGCGTGCGAAACCAATTGGCCGGCGGAGAGCACGGTCGCGAACACGCGGGCGTCCTGGCGGATCGGCAGCGAGCCTTCGGCGCCGTCCGGCGAAGCCACCAGCTTCAACACACCATGACGTACATCGACCGGATAGTTTTCCTGCGCATAGCGCGGCGATGCGTTGATCCGGTCCGGCTGGATCCAGATCTGCAGGAAGTGCACCGGCGTTTCCTTCGAAGCGTTGAACTCGCTGTGCTCGATGCCGCTGCCCGCACTCATCATCTGCACGTCGCCCGGCACGATCACCGAGCCGTTGCCGATGCTGTCGCGGTGCTGCAACCCGCCCTCGATCACGTAGGAGAGGATCTCCATGTTCGCGTGGCGGTGCGGCGCGAAGCCGCCACCGGGCGCGACCCGGTCCTCGTTGATCACGCGCAGCGGGCCGAAGCCCATCCATTGCGGGTCGTGGTAGTCGGCGAACGAAAAGGTGTGGTGGCTGTCGAGCCAACCATGCTGGGCATGACCACGTTCATTCGCGCGGCGGAGCAGGATCATGTGTTCTCGCCTTGCGACCGGCTACGGCGCCTTCGGCGCGTAGGCTTCCATGGTGATGTGGATGGCGACCTCGTCGCTCACGTTGGGCACATACTTGGAAACGCCGAAATCGCTGCGCTTGATCGTCGTGGTGGCGTCGAAGCCGACCGCGGGCACGCCGCGCATGGGGTGCGTGCCGAGCTTGTTGATCGTCACGTCGAAAGTCACCGGCTTGGTCACGCCGTGGATGGTCAGGTCGCCGGCGACCGTCAGCTTGTCCTTGCCGGCGCTGGTCACCGTCGTGCTCTGGAAGGTCGCGAGCGGAAACTTGGTGGCGTCGAAGAACGTGTCCGAGCGCAGTTCGGTATCCAGCGCGGGCACGCCGACGCTGACGGTGTCCATCGGGATGTGCACCTGGATGCTGGACTTGGTCGGGTCCTTGGCGTCGAACAGGAAGTCGCCCTCGACGCCCCCGAAATGACCGGTGATGTGCGAGTAGCCGAAGTGGGTGTAGGTGTATTCGACCTGGGTGTGGTTCGGGTCGATCGTGTACGGGTCGGCCGCGAACGCGGTGGACGAGGCGAACGCGAGCGCGGCGGCGATCAGGCCGGCGCGGAGGGGGGGGGCGTGCAGGATGTGCATGGGTGGCTCCGGGAAAGGAAGTTCAACGATCCATCGAACGCAATGCGTCACTCGCAGCGTGTCACTCGATCCTGCAGGCTTCGTCGAAGGACAGCCGCGGCGAGCGCGGGAACAGCACCTTCGGATCGGGATCGCCCTGGCCGAGTGCGACGATGAAGTTCGATCGTACCTGGGTACCCGTGAAGAAAGCGGCATCGACCTTCGCATTGTCGAAACCCGACATCGGCCCGCAATCCAGCCCCAGCGAACGCGCGGCGAGGATGAAGTATCCGCCCTGCAAGGTCGCGTTGCGGAACGCGGTGGTCTCGATCAGCTTCTCGTTGCCCACGAACCACGACTTCGCATCGGCGTGCGGGAACAGGTACGGCAGCTTCTCGTAGAACGCATAGTCGGTGCCGATGATCGCGGTGACCGGCGCCTTCATGGTCTTGGCGCGGTTGCCTTCGCTCAACGCGGGCTCAAGCTTGCGCTTGGCTTCGTCGGATTTCACGAACACGATGCGCGCCGGCGAGCAGTTGGCGCTGGTCGGTCCCCATTTCATCAGGTCGTACAGGGCGCGCAACTGCTCTTCGCTGACCGGCTCGTCGCGCCAGGCGTTCTGGGTGCGCGCCGTGCGAAAGATCTGGTCGAGCGCGGCATCGGACAGGATCGGGTTCATGGATTCCATTCTCGTGGGGATTCGTGACGGTGTGTGCCCAGTGTAGTGTTGCATTTCCGGGATAACATCCCCCAGGCCACAACAATCCTTCTCGCGACTGGAACGACCGCCGCATGACGCCTGCGCCAACGACCTGGGTGCTCACCGACGGCCGTGCCGGCAACGAGCGGCAGGCGCTGGCCCTAGCGCATGCCCTGTCGCCGGTCGAGCCGCGCCTCTGGCGGCTGGAGGCGCGCGCGCCCTGGAAGCTGGCCGCGCCACGCAAGCTGCCCGGCAGCGAACACGCCTTCGGCGAGGTCTTCCGCCTGGCGCTGCGCGAACCGCCGCGGCTGGCGATCGGCTGCGGACGCCAGGCCGCGCTCGCCACGCGCCTGCTGCGCGAAGCCGGTGCGCGCGTCGTGCAGATCCTCGACCCACGCATGGCTCCGCGCCACTGGGATGCGGTCGTCGTACCCGAGCACGACGCGTTGCGCGGCACGAATGTCGTCACCCTGATCGGCAGCCTCCACGAAGTCGATGCCGACTGGCTCGCGAAGGCTCGCGAACGCTTCCCGCAATTCGCACGCCTGCATTCGCCGCGCACCCTGCTCCTGCTCGGCGGCCCGATCGGGAATGCTCCACTCGACGAAGCCTGGTGGCGGCGCACGGTCGAGACCCTTCGCGCGATCCATCACCGCGACGGCGGAAGTCTCTCGATCTGCGCGTCGCGCCGCACCCCTGCATGGATGATCGAAGCCGCGCGCCACGACCTGCTCGATCTCCACGGCGCGCACTGGCTGGTCCCCGAGGATGGCCCGAACCCCTATCCCGGCTTGCTCGCCTGGGCCGAACGCGTCGTCGTCTCGCCGGATTCGGTGAACATGGTTTCGGAGGCGGCGGCGACGGCGGCACAGGTGCTCATCGCCTCGCCACAGATCGCGC
>DATHOV010000014.1:0-4327 GCA_035484515.1 Lysobacteraceae bacterium | reverse complement strand
GAGCCATCGACATGAGTCACGTTGGCGATGCGCTTGCCGATCTGCGCCGCCGAGCCGTCGGCGTCGATCACGCCTGGCTCGCTGAAGTCCGGGCCGTAGCGAAAACCGATCGAGGTGTCGCTGAAGCCTTCGGCCGCGGCGCAGGGCGTCAGCCAGATGGAGATCGCAAGGAACGCGGTGGCCGCGAGCCTGCACTTCATCGCCGAAGTCGGTTTCATCGCAGGCTCCCCGCACGCTCTCCCTGCTGCATGGTGCCACAGGGAAATTCGGACATGGGGCCGACTTCGCGAAGGAAGCGTGGAGTTTGACCCATGGTGTTGGAGACACGCTTCTGTGTGGAGAGTTGCCTCTGGAAATGGCTCGGACACATTTCCAGCGTAGATATCTCCTGTCGGACGCAGGACAGGGCACATGACGCTCGTGTTTGATGAGGACCTTTTTCCTGTTGGCGGTGCGGCGCAAGCCACGCGCCATCACGTATTCGTGCTTGCGACCCGCGGAGCGGTCGAGTTTGGGGCTTGCAGTCTGAACGAGTGGCTGCGTTCAGTCCGCGGTTTCGCGTCGTTATGAAATCCTTAAAGTCGCCCGATTCGAATCGGCTATCTTCCCGCCGCACGCCGTCGAGCGGGATGGATCGTTCATCCCGACAGCGATCGTCCCGGTTTGGGGAAAGGGTCGACGCACTGCTGCTTCGTCGGCGTGGTACTGCGCATCCGATGTCCCGGTCACGGGCGATATCCGGCTGCGCTCTTTTCGGGGAAATGAAAAACAGACCTGTCACCCACCACCCACATACCGAGGAATCGAAATGTATCCAGTGTTGTTGCGTCAATCGCTTATCGAAAAGACACATGCCGGCAACCGGCTGGCACGATCCGTGGCCGGCGTCCTGCTTGGGCTGGGCTGCGCGGCCCTGTTGCCGACGGCGGCCATGGCGAACGACCGTGCGACCTCTCCGGAGGCGACCACGCCGACTTACACGCTCGTCACCGAGCCGAGCCAGGGACTGACGTCGATCTACAACCTGATCACGTCGGCGAAGAAGACGATCGACATGACGATGTACGAATTGTCGGACACGACCGTCACCAAGCTGCTCGCACAGGAAGTCACCGAGGGCGTCAAGGTGCGCGTGATCCTCGACCAGAACCTGGAGAAGAGCAACAACACGACCGCCTACAACTACCTGAACTCGCACGGCGTGACCGTGCATTGGGCCAACACCAAGTACCAGGCCACGCACCAGAAGACGATCACGGTCGACGGCGCCACCACCGCGATCATGACGTTGAACCTCACGCCGCAGTACTACTCCACCAGCCGCGACTTCGCGATCATCGAGAACGATGCCAACGACATCGCCGCGATCGAGGCCACCTTCGCCAAGGACCTCACCAACAGCACGGTGACGCCGGGCGACGGCGACGACCTGGTCTGGAGTCCGACCAATTCGTTGTCCTCGCTGGAGTCGATCATCGACAACGCCAAGTACACGCTGCAGGTCGAGAACGAGGAGATGGGCGATTCCTCGATCGTCAGCGCGCTCGAGGCGGCCGCCAAGCGCGGCGTCAACGTCGAGATCATGATGACCTACAACAGCGACTACGCCTCCGAGCTCACGGCGCTCAAGAAGGCCGGCTGCCACATCGTCACCTATGCCTCCACGGCGTCGCTGTACATCCACGCCAAGGTCGTGCTGGCCGACTACAACAAGACCACCGCGAACGTGTTCGTCGGATCGGAGAACTTCTCCAACCCGTCGCTGACCGAGAACCGCGAGCTGGGTGTGATCATTGCCAACAAGACCATCATGACTTCGCTCAACACCACCCTGACCAGCGACTACAAGGGCGGTACGGCGTACTGATGGACGCCGCTTGAACCGAAGCTCGTGATCGGCGTGCCGCACTTGCGGGTGCGGCACGCCGGCGTTTCTGCGATCGCCTCGATGGGCCATCAGGCCGGATTCTGTGGCGATTGCGAGTAGGAACTGTTTCAGGACAGCCCGGTTTGTCCGGGTCGGATCAGTGAATATCCCGGGGGTCGGGAAAGCAGGCGCAAGGCAGTCAAGCCGGAACAGGATCTTTGTCCTGCTCCTCGCCTCGGTCCGGAGGATCCCTGCAGCTTCTTGCTGTCTGCAGGCATGACGGGAGTTGAACAGGGCTGTCGTCGGCTCTTGAACCGAGGTCGCATCGGGAGCAGTGTGGCATTGGACGCCCTGCTGTCCGATCCGGGTTCCGGAATCGGTTGCTTGCTGATGCAGCGGCGTCGCCTTGAGTCAGGAGGGACAGGCCATGCGCGCGTTTTGGCTGATTTCTGCGGTGCTGGGGCTGGTTTTCTCCACCGACGCCGGGGCTGGCGGCACGATGATCCGCGAAAGTAACGTCGGCGGTAGCTCAATGCATCATGCCGTGTCGGGATCCGGATGGGCGCGGCCCGGCATCGGATCGTGGGGCATTCATGATCGCGGGTTTCGCGGTGATCATGGATCCTACCGTCGTCCGCGGATCCGTTATGTTTACGTGCAGCCAGCATACGTGGAGGCGGACTACGCCGACGATTACGATCAGCCAGATCTGGATCAGACCGCCTACGACGACTCCGGGTATGCGCCTACGGAATACGTCCCGGCGCCAGCACCAATGACAAATGTCGCGAAGGCGCCACCGATGCCGGCCCCGACGGTCCGGTATTCGACGTCTGCGGATCCGCCTGTCAAGATTCCGCCAGGCGCAAAGGTGACGAAGGGCTCGGTCTACAAGTATACGAAGGACGGCGTCAACACCTACACGAATGTGCCGCCGCCGGACAGCGCACGCGCGAAATTGCTGTTCGCGTACACCGAGGTCGTCTCCTCCGCGGTGCGTCCGCTGTACCGCTGTGTCGGCGGTGAGTCCGGCAAGGTCGGCTACTCGGACACGCCAGTCCCGAACCTGGACTGCAAGGCGATCGACTACCCGGCATCCTCCGTGAATTGAAGCGAGGATGCGCAACAAGGGGTAAGGTTCATTTTTCCGCGCGGGAAAAATGAACCTTACCCTCCTTACACGACGCAGAGCCGGTATGCGATGCTTTTCTGCATCGTTCCCACAACGCCCGGACAAGGGCGACACCCCGGTGAACAGGATGCGGCAGGCGCAGCGAGTCATTCACTGCGGAGGTCGCTGATTGCCTGTGCCGTCATTGAGTGAAGCCGACGAGATCGCCCCTTGAAACTCCCCTCCAGCTATCGTCCAGCCATCGCCTCGATGGCCATCGCGGTTGCCTCGACCTGCCTGGCTTTCTCACCCGCTGCGGTCGGCGGCAGCCAATCGACGGCGACGGCCCGATCCAGCTTTCGGGACACGCTCGACACGTTGGCGCACCGCGCACTTCCCGGGACACTCGGCATCGCCGTATTCGACCCGCGGTCGGGCATGTCGTGGCGCGTCAACGCCGATCGTGCGTATCCGATGATGAGCGTGTTCAAGGCGCCGGTTGCGGCGATGATCCTCGCGCGCATCGACGCAGGGACTCTATCGCTGGATCAGAAGGTCACGCTCACCCGTGCGGATGTGCGCGATGGGTCTGCGGTGCCGTCGATCGGCGAGCACTTCGTCGGGGAACGCATGACGTTTACGGTCGAGCGCCTGCTCGTCGCAGCGGTCAGCGAAAGCGACAACACAGCGGCCGATGCGCTGGTCAGGCTTGCCGGCGGCCCAGGCGAGGTCACCGCGTTCCTGAAGGCACACGGCATCGACGGCATGCGCGTGGACCTGGACGAAGGCGGGGTGGCGAGCATCTTCGACGACGTGCAGGACGGCAAGCCGCTGCCCGAGCACGAGACACCGCAACAGGAACACGAACGCCGCTTGCGTGGATTCAGGGCCTATCTCGCCGATCCGCGCAATCGCAGCACCCCGGATGCTGCCATTGCGTTCCTGCGCAAGCTGTGGAGCGGAGAATTGCTTTCGCACGCGTCGACGCAGCGCCTGATCGGCTTGATGGAAGCGCAGACCGTGCCCGATCGCCTGCGCGCGGGCCTGCCTGACGGCATCCGCTTCGCCGACAAGTGCGGCACGTCGACCTCGCTGGATGGGCAGACTGCCGCGTACAACGATATCGGCGCGATCACCTGGCCCGATGGCCACATCGTCTTCGTTGCCGCTTTCCTCACCGCATCGCACGCCTCGACGGCGGAGCGCAATGCGCTGTTCGCCGAATTGGGGCGCGATCTGGCTGCCGCATTCGGGTCTTGGGGACCTCGCAGCGATGCCGGAAAAGGCGGCCGTCAGTGATGGTGATGCTGCAGGATGATGTCGCTGTGTGCGCCCTTGGCGTGGGGGTG
>DATHOV010000013.1:0-11871 GCA_035484515.1 Lysobacteraceae bacterium | reverse complement strand
ATGTGTGGTTGACCACGGTGCGCGGCCTGCTGCGCTTCGATCCAGGCAGCGGGCACGTGCGCATGTATGGCGTGCGCGAAGGCCTTCCGAGCCAGGAATTCGGCCGGCATCCGCCGTTGCTGACAGGCGATGGCATTGCGGCCGCCGGCACGGTCGACGGACTCGTGCTGTTCGAGCCGGCAAGCGTGCCGCTCGATTCCACACAGTCGCCGCTGGCGATCGACACGATCGACGTGCGACGCGGCGATCGCAGCATCGCGCTCGATCCGCATGCAGTCATCGAACTCGGTCCGGGCGACCGCGACCTGCGTCTGTCGGCACGCCTGCTGTCGTTCACCGATCCGAAGGCGAATCGCTACCGCTGGATGCTGCATGGATACGACGCGGACTGGATCGACGGCGATGTGGACGGCACGCGCGTGTTTTCGCGGCTCGATCCGGGCCACTACCGGCTGAGCATCGAGGCGGCCAATGCCGACGGCGTCTGGTCCGCCGCCCGCGACATCGCGATTGCGGTGAACCCGCCGTGGTGGAAGACGAAAGCCGCGTGGCTGGCGTACGTCGTGTTCGCACTGGCGGCCATGTGGTCGATCGCCTGGCTCTACCGCAGGCGTCTGCGCCAGCGTCATGCCTATGCGATGGCGCAGCAGCGCAGCGCGCTGGCCGAGCAGAATTCGGAGGCGAAGTCGCGTTTCCTCGCCACGATGGGCCACGAGATCCGCACGCCGATGACTGGCGTGCTCGGCATGACCGAACTGCTGCTCGGCAGCGAGCTCGCGCCGCGCCAGCGCGAACAGGCCGAATCGATCCAGCATGCCGGCCGGCACCTGCTGCGCATCGTCAACGACGCGCTCGACCTGGCACGCATCGAAGCCGGCAAGCTTGCGCTCGAGATCGCGCCGTTCGACCCCCGCATGCTGCTGAGCGAGGTCGATGCGTTGCTGCGGCCGCTCGCGGCCTCGAAACAGATCGCTTTCGACACCCACGTCGTCGCCGACGTGCCGCGAGGCCTGCGTGGCGATCCGGCGCGCGTGCGACAGATCCTGCTCAATCTCGGGAACAATGCGATCAAGTTCACCGAGCGCGGCAGTGTGCGCATCGTCCTGTCGCGCGATGCGGGCGACGGAGGGTTGCGCATCACCGTCGCCGACACCGGGCCAGGCATGAGCGCAAGACAGCAGGAACGCCTTTTCGAGCGTTTCGAACAAGGCGAGGGCGCGGGCGCCGTCGCGCGCCATGGCAGCAGCGGGCTGGGCCTGGCGATCTGCCGCGAACTCACCGCCGCGATGGGCGGGACGATCGGGGTCGACAGCACGCCCGGCATCGGCACACGCTTCGACGTGAGTCTGCAGCTGGTCGAGACCGAGCCGCCGCAGGTTGCGAACGTGCCGTCCGCCTCGTCGCATGTCGGCGCGCGCGCGCTGAAACTGCTTCTCGTCGAGGACGATCCGATCGTTGCCGAGGTCCTGCAGGGTTTGCTGCGCATGCAGGGCCACGAGGTCGCGCATGCGGCGCACGGACTGGCCGCGTTGTCGGAACTGGAGAACGCTAGGTTCGACGCCGCACTGCTCGACCTCGACCTGCCCGGCGTCAACGGCCTCGATCTCGCGCGCCTGATCCGCATGCGCGGGATCACACTGCCCTTGCTCGCCGTCACCGCCCGCGCCGATGCGGACGCCGCATCCGATGTGCGGGCGGCTGGAATGGATGGTTTCCTGCGCAAGCCATTGACGGGCGAGATGCTGGCGGAGGCGCTCACCGCAATCGCGGGGACGAACGCCTAGACCCGAATCGAACTCGTGATGCCGAATTAAAGATCGCTATCGGGAGAAGTCGTGCACGGCGTCGATGAGCACGCGCACATGTTCCGGGTCCATGTCCGGCGACAGGCCGTGGCCGAGGTTGAAAACGTGGCCCCCGTTCTGGCCCTCACCCCCGCGCCCGTAGCTTTGGAGCGTACGACCTACTTCCTCGCGAATCGCATCCGGCGAGCCGTACAGCACGGCCGGATCGAGATTGCCCTGCAATGCGATCCTGCCGCAAGTTCGACGGCGCGCTTCTTCGAGCGATACCAGCCAGTCCACGCCGAGTGCATCGGCGCCGCTGTCGGCGAGTTCTTCCAGGTACGGAGCGTTGCCCTTGCCGAACAGGATCAGCGGCGTGCGTTCCCCGCCACTGCCTCGTGGCAGCTCCTGTGCGATTCGGGTCAGGTAGCGCAGCGAGAATTCGCGGTAGTGATGCGGCGCGAGTACGCCACCCCAGGTGTCGAACACCTGCAGGACCTGTGCGCCAGCCGCGCGCTGGGCGGACAGATAGGCGATCACCGCATCGGCGACGACTTCGAGCAGGCGATGCAGCGCTGCCGGCTCGTTGAGCATCATCGACTTGATCTTCGAGAAGTTCTCGCTGCCGCCGCCTTCGACCATGTAGCAGGCCAGCGTCCACGGGCTTCCGGAAAAACCGATCAGCGGCACGCGGCCGTCGAGCTCGCGGCGGATCAGGCTGACCGCGTCCATCACGTAGCGCAGCTCGGTGCCCATGTCCGGCACCGCGAGTTTCGCCACATCGGCCGCGTTGCGGATCGGGCGCTCGAACTTCGGGCCCTCGCCCTCGACGAAATACAGTCCCAGGCCCATGGCATCGGGCACCGTGAGTATGTCGGAGAACAGGATCGCAGCGTCGAGGTCGAAGCGTGCGAGCGGCTGCAAAGTGACTTCGCAGGCAAGCTCGGGCGTCTTGGCCAACGCCAGGAAGCTGCCGGCACGCGCGCGGGTCGCCCGGTATTCGGGAAGATAACGACCGGCCTGGCGCATCAGCCAGACAGGCGTGCAATCGACGGGTTCGCGGCGCAGTGCGCGGAGGAGGCGGTCGTTGCGAAGGATTCCGTGCACGCCAGACGGAAATGGAGTTTGATCGATCATGGTTTCTTCGGTGCGGACACTCGCCGTCCATGGCGAAGCGGGCCGTCTTCGGAGAGCCCGGCCCAACCCTCCATGGTCGGGCGTTCGGCATCGCATGAATGGCCGATAGGGCAGTTCATAAGCGCGCCGCCTCGTTCCGGCCCGACCTTTCGGTCGGGCGTTCGGCAACGCATGAATGGCCGATAGGGCCATTCATAAGCGCGCCGCCTCACCCTGCGCGAACATCACTCGGAAACCGCGCCTCACGTTCTGGTCGCGATGGTGTTCGAATGCGGCCATCGCCTCGGCCTGCTGCAGGAACTGTTCGCGCTTGATCGTGCTGCGCTGGCCGATCTGGCCGGTTTCGCGCAGCAACAGCCAGCCTCCGAGCAGATCCTGCTCGAGGGTCAGCTGCAGGAAGCGCGGGGCTTCGGCGCCGACGGGCGGATGTTGGAGGAGCAAGCGCATCGGCTCATTCTAACCGGCACGGATGCCCGAACCGACAGGAAAGAGCGGGACGATTGGCAGGCGATCATCGCCGGCCCGCATCGCGGCATTCAGTCCTCGTCGCCTGCCAATGCGTCGGTCAGCAGTTCGAGGACGTGGTGGGAATCGACATCCTCGGCGATGAAGGCGTGGCCGATGCGCCGCCACAGGATCAGCCGCAGGCGGCCGGAGACGTTCTTCTTGTCCAGCCGCATGCGCGCCAGCAGGGCGGTCGGCTTGAGCGTGGCCGCGACGCGTGGCGGGATCGCGACGGGCAATTCGAGACGTTCGAGCAAGGCGGCCAGCCGTGCGGCGTCGATCAGGGGCGCAAGGCCGAGTTCCGACGACAGGCGCGCGGCGAGCATCATGCCGATCGCCACCGCTTCGCCGTGCAACAGGGCGCCGTAGCCGGTCTCGGCCTCGATCGCGTGGCCGAAAGTGTGGCCGAAGTTCAGCAGCGCGCGCGCGCCCTGCTCGGTTTCGTCTTCCGCAACGACTTTGGCCTTGTGCGCGCAGCTGCGGCGCACGGCTTCGGCGAGCGTGGCGGCGTCGCCGGCCATCAGCGCATCGGCGTGCTGCTCGATCCAGCCGAAGAAACGCGCATCGCCGAGCGCGCCGTACTTGACGACCTCGGCCAGCCCCGCGGACAGCTCGCGACCGGGCAGCGTCACGAGCAGATCGGTATCGATCGCCACTGCGCAGGGCTGGTGGAACGCGCCGACGAGGTTCTTCCCCTGCGGCAGGTCGACGGCGGTCTTGCCGCCGACCGAGGAGTCCACCATTGCCAGCAAGGTGGTCGGGATCTGCATGTAGCGCACGCCGCGCATCCAGCAGGCCGCCGCGAACCCTGCCATGTCGCCGACCACGCCGCCGCCGAGCGCGATCACCAGAGCGTCGCGGCTGGCCTGCATGTCGGCGAGCGCGGCGAAGATCGCCGCGCAGCTGGCGAGGGTCTTGTGCTGCTCGCCCGCCGGGACGACGTGCAACGCAGCCTCGTGGTTGCCCGGCAGGATCCGGCGGACGCGCTCGGCGTACAGCGGCGCGACGTTGCTGTCGGTGACCAGCAGCACGTGGCGACCGAAGACGACGTCGGCGAATGCGTCCCTGCGGTCAAGCAGGCCCGCGCCGATGCGGATGGGATAGCTGCGCTCGGCCAGTTCGACCTGCAGTGTGTGCATCTCAGGCTGCGGCATGATTCTCGCTGCGTCGCCATTGTTCGGTGATCGTCGCTGCCAGGCGCGTTGCCGCGGCCTCTGGGCCGAGCGCGGCCGATTCATGCCGCAGGTCGGCGACTTCGGCGTACAGCGCGTCGCGCTGCGCGGCGAGCGCGGTGAGCTTCGCGCGGCGGTCGCCGCTGGCGAGCAGCGGACGGCTGCGATCGCGCGCCAGCCGCGCCAGTTGCGCGTCGACCCCCAGGTGCAGGTGCACGACGAAAGCGGATTCGCGCAGCCGCCGCCGGTTCGCCGGATCGAGCACGGCGCCGCCGCCGGTTGCGATCAACAGCCCGCTGTCGGCGCACAGTTCGTCGATCAGGGCCGACTCGCGTGCGCGAAACCCCGCCTCGCCCTCGCATTCGAAGATCAGCGGCACGCGCGCGCCGGTGAGTTCTTCCAGGCGCTGGTCGATGTCCACGAAGCGCAGACCGAGCTTTGCGGCGATGCGCGAGCCGATGGTGGTCTTGCCTGCGCCCATCGGACCGACGAACGCCAGATTGGGGGCCGGATTCATGCGCCGATGCTAGCATCGCTTTCGCCTTTCCTGTCCCAGACCCGGAGAACATTCATGAGCGTCGCCAAGGTAATCGAACTCACGTCGTCGTCCCCGAAAGGCATCGAGGATGCCGTGCAGTCGGGCCTGCGCAAGTGCGCCGAGAGCGTGAAGAACATCAAGGGCGCATGGGTGAACGACATCAAGGTCGTCACCGACAGCGAAGGTGGCGTCACCGAGTGGCGGGTCAACCTGCGTGTGACCTTCATCGTCAAATGAGGGATGGTCCGAACAAGTCCATCCTGGACTTGTTCGGACGCGTCGAGTCCGACACATGTCCGGACTCGACGCTCGCGAATCAACGACTTGCGTCGTTGTTCGCGGCGGTGCATCCATGCACTGCGGGGACCTCTGAACAAGTTCAGAGGTCCCCGATCCTCGTCAGGCAAGCGGCCGGCGCTGCGCATCGATGCGCAGCGTACGGTCGGCGATCGCCGGCAGCGTGCGCAGCGCCTGGCGGCTCACGCGTTCGAAGAACAGCACGAAGCGATCGACGCCTGCGCGGTTCATCGTGCCGCGGCGCGGGTGTTCCTGGTGCAGTGCAGCCTCCTGCTGCCAGCGCCATTCCGGCACCACCTCGAACGACGGACCCTGCAGGAGCAGCAGGCGGTCGATGCGCTGCCACAGAGGCGCATAGGTGGCGAGCGCGCTGTTGCACCAGGCGCGCCAGAAGCCGGTGGGATCGGATTCGCGTTCCAGCCGGTTGATCGGATCGTGCAGCGCGGAGGGTTTCTCCGGCGGCACCTTGAGGAACCAGCCCTCGAGCACGACCAGGTCGGGCGCGCGTGCGACCTTCAGCCAGCGCGACGGCGGCAGGCGGCGGTCGGCGATCTTGTCGAAGCGCGGCAACGCGGTCGGCCGCCCCTCCCTGAGGGCATCGAGGGTCCGGCACGCGAGACCGATATCGTGCGTCCCCGGCGGCCCGCGCGTTGCGAGCAGCGGATGCGCCGTGTGCGCCAGGTGCAGGCGCTCGCGCCGGCCGAGGTAGAAATCGTCGATCGACATCGCCACCACATGCAACCCGCGTTCGCGCGCGAGCACGGCCATCTGCGCCGCGAGCGTGGACTTTCCCGAGCCCTGCAGGCCGGCGATGCCATAGATGCGGCTGCCGTGCGCGAGCGCGTCATCGAGTACGTCGGCGACGAACTCCGGTGCGTAGCCCGTCGCTGGCGCTGGATGCATGCGTGGCGTCATCGCGCGACAATAGCGTATGACCGATCTCCACGCCGAAGCGCTCGTCGCGTTCCGCGAACTGCTCGAGGCCGCGCGCGCGTCCGGCGATCCCGAACCGACCGCGATGACCCTCGCCACCGCCGATCGCAGCGGTCGCCCGTCCGCGCGCACCGTGCTGCTGAAGGGTTGCGACGAACGCGGCTTCGTCTTCTACACCCACATCGCCAGCGCGAAAGGCGCGGACCTGCGCGGCAACCCGCGGGCCGCCCTGCTGTTCCACTGGAAAATGCTGCGCCAGCCGGTGCAGGTGCGCATCGAGGGCCGGGTCGAGATCGTCGACGACGCCGAAGCCGACGCGTACTTCGCGACGCGCCCGCGCATGAGCCAGATCGGCGCCTGGGCGTCCAGGCAATCCGAAACCCTGGATTCGCGCGAAACCTTCGAGGCGCGCCTCGCCCAGGTCGAGCGCGAATTCGGGGGCCGCGAAGTGCCGCGCCCGCCGGGCTGGACCGGCTATCGCGTCGTCCCCGACGGCATCGAGTTCTGGTACGGCGCGGACTTCCGCCTGCACGAACGCCAGCGCTACGACCTGCGCGACGGCGCGTGGTCGAAGCGGATGCTGTACCCGTGATGGGGCCGCAGCGCATCGTCTGCCTGACGGAAGAACCTTGCGAAACGCTGTACCTGCTCGGCGAACAGGCGCGCATCGTCGGCATCTCGGGCTTCACCGTGCGGCCGGCGATCGCGCGGCGCGAGAAGCCCAAGGTCAGCGCGTTCACTTCGGCGAAGATCGAGGCGATCCTGGCCTTGCAGCCGGATTTCGCGATCGGCTTCTCCGACATCCAGGCGGAGATCGCGGCCGAGCTGATCCGTCGCGGGGTGGAGGTGTGGATCAGCAACCACCGCAGCGTGGATGGCATCCTCGACTACATCCGCCGGCTGGGCGCGCTGGTCGGCGCCGGCGGGAAAGCGGACGCGCTGGCCGATGGACTGGCGCGCGGACTCGGCGCGATCGCGGATGAAGCATCGAAATCGGCGCGGCGTCCGAAGGTCTATTTCGAGGAGTGGGACGAGCCCCAGATCACCGGCATTCGCTGGGTCGCCGAGCTGGTGCGGATCGCCGGCGGCGACGACATCTTTCCCGAGCGTGCGCTGGAATCGCTGGCGAAGCAGCGCATCCTCGAGGACCCGGACGAAGTGGTGCGGCGTGCCCCGGACATCATCATCGGCTCGTGGTGCGGCAAGAAATTCCGCCCCGGCAGGGTCGCCGCGCGACCGGGCTGGGATGCGATTCCCGCCGTGCGCGACGGCGAACTGCACGAGGTGAAGTCGCCGCTGATCCTGCAGCCAGGACCGGCGGCTCTGACCGATGGCGTTGCCGCGATCGCGCGCATCGTGCGCGATTGGGCGGAAAGACGTGGCTCCATCTCCTGACCCGATTTCTCGCCAAGCGGCCCGCCGCTTCCCAATCCGCCAGGAAATCCTTCCATTCGGTCTTGACTGAATGCCATTCGGTGAAGGGGAACATCCATTCCGCCTGGACCGAATGCTATTCGGTCAAGAGAAACATCCATTCGGCCCAGGCCTAATGCCATTCCTTCAAGGGAAACATCCATTCGGTCTCGACCGAATGCCATTCGGTGAAGGCCGACATCCATTCGGTCCAGGCAAACATCCATTCGGTCTTGACCGAATGCCATTCGGTGAAGGCCGACATCCATTCGGTCCAGGCCGAATGCCATTCGGTGAAGGCAAACATCTATTCGGTCAAGGGAAACATCCATTCGGTCTCGACCGAATTCAAGGATTTGAAGGCGGCTTGGATGGGGGTGAAAGGGCTTTTTGTAGACTTTACAGGCAGTTAGGGAATGGACGATCCGCTGTTGAGAAACGTTTCTTCGCTTCGCTCAGGAGGACGAGCGGGGTGACACGCAGGGGATGACAGGAACTAAGGTTGACAACAGCGTGGACGAACGTCGGGGCGGCGGGGAGAACACGGACGACAGGGATGGCGGGGTGCCCCGGACGGCTTTTTCGACAGGCATGTCGCCCAGGCTGTCATGTCGTCAGTCCGCGTACTGTATTGCCAGTTCCGCGCCGCGCGAGGTCGCCGCCGCGATGCCCCGGCCGATCAGTTCGGCGAAGCCGGCGTCCGCGAAGCACCGCAAGGCTTCGGCGGTGACGCCGCCGGGCGATGTCACGCGCCGGCGCAGTGTCGCAGCATCCTCGCCGGATTCGACCAGCATCCTGCCGGCGCCCACGATGGTCTGCGCGATCAGGGCGCGTGCGACTTCGCCGGGCAAGCCCTGTGATTCGGCCGCAGCCTGCATCGCCTCGACGAGCGCGAACACGTAGGCCGGTCCGCTGCCGGAGGTCGCGGTGACGGTATCCATCAGGCCTTCGTCGGCGATCCACAGCGCCATGCCCACCGCTTCGAACAGGCTTTGCGCCTGCGCGCGCTGCGCGGGCGAGACATGCGGATTGGCGCACAACGCGGTCGCGCTCGCGCCGAGCAGGGCCGGCGTATTGGGCATTGCGCGGACGACGGCCAGGGCTTCGGTCGCGGCGGATCGTGGGCGAAGCCAGCGCTCGACCGCGGCGATCGGGATGCCGGCGGCGAGGGTGACGATCAGCGGTTTGGCGTCCTGCGCCAGATCGGCCAGTCGCTCGCACACGCCGCGCAGCACCTGCGGCTTCACTGCAAGCACCCACAGGTCAGCGTGCCTTCCCGCCGCGTCGTTGACCGCATGCGCGCGCACCCCGAAATCGCGGGCCAGCGCCGTGCGCAGTCCATCGTCCGGCTCGGAGACTTCGATCCGCGTTGCCGGCGTGCCGCGCGCGACCAGTCCGCCGATCATGCTGCGCGCGACATTGCCGCCGCCGATGAAAGCAACCGAAGCCAGACTCGACACGGGGAAGCCGGAGATCGTGGGCGTCGTCACAATGGCTTTGCCTGAGGGCCAGGCCGCAGCATAGCAACGATTTTGTGCAATGCGGCAAAGCCCTCGGGTCTACGCCTTTGCACCTCGCGCGCCAAACAACGCGGTACCTATCCGAACCATCGTCGCGCCCTCCGCGATCGCCAGTTCGAAATCCTCGCTCATGCCCATCGACAGGGTATCGATGTGTGGATGGCATCCGGCGAGTGCATCGAACAAGTCCTTCATCGCGCGAAACGCGGCACGACGGCGCTCGCTGTCGGGATCGGGCGCGGGGATCGCCATCAGGCCGCGCAGCGCGAGTCGCGGTTCGGCTGCGATCGCATCGGCCAGCGCTGCGATTTCGTCGGGACGACAGCCGGACTTGCTGGCCTCGTCGTCGATGTTCACCTGGATCAGCACGTTGAGCAGCCCGCGCCCGGCCGGGCGATGGCGGGCCAGGGCAGCGACCAGGCGTGGCCGATCCACCGTTTGCACCCAGTCGAAAGCCGCGGCCGCCTCGCGCGCCTTGTTCGATTGCAGGTGGCCGATCAGGTGCCATTCCAGCGGCAGGTCGGCCAGTTCGCTCTGCTTGGCCAGCGCTTCGTGCACGTAGTTCTCGCCGAAGGCATGCTGGCCCAGCGCGGCCAGCATGCGTACCTCCCCGGCTGTGCGGATCTTGGACACCGCCAGCAGCATCGGTGTCGCCGGATCTGCAGATTGCATGCGCAGGCGGACCGCGGCCCGGGCACGCCGAAGCAGATTCGCGAGGAGCGCGCCGGGTTCGTTCGACCCGTGGGCCGGGGGACTGGATTGACGACCGTCGATTGGGGCTATACTCCGGACAGAACACCATTCTAAGCGTGAGGGGACGCGCATGGATATCGCAGAACTGTTGGCCTTTTCGGTCAAGAACAAAGCGTCCGACCTGCACCTGTCGGCCGGCCTGCCGCCCATGATCCGGGTGGACGGCGACGTGCGCCGGATCAACATTCCCGCTCTCGAGCACAAGCAGGTGCATTCGCTGGTGTACGACATCATGTCGGACAAGCAGCGGCGCGACTTCGAGGAATTCCTCGAGGTGGATTTCTCGTTCGAGATTGCGGGCATGGCGCGTTTCCGCGTCAACGCCTTCAACCAGAATCGAGGTGCCGGTGCGGTATTCCGGACGATTCCATCCGAGGTGCTCACGCTCGAAGACCTGGCGACGCCACCGATCTTCCGCGAAATCATCGACCAGCCGCAGGGCCTGATCCTGTGCACCGGGCCGACCGGCTCGGGCAAGTCGACGACGCTGGCGGCGATGGTCGACCACATCAACAAGAACGAGTACGCGCACATCCTCACCGTCGAGGACCCGATCGAGTTCGTGCACACCTCGCAGAAGTGCCTGGTGAACCAGCGCGAGGTCCATCGCGACACCCACGGGTTCAACGAAGCCCTGCGTTCGGCCCTGCGCGAAGATCCCGACTACATCCTGGTCGGCGAGATGCGCGACCTGGAGACGATCCGCCTGGCATTGACGGCCGCGGAGACCGGGCATCTGGTGTTCGGCACCCTGCACACCAGCTCGGCCGCGAAGACCATCGACCGCATCATCGACGTGTTCCCCGCCGGCGAGAAGCCGATGGTACGTTCGATGCTGTCCGAGTCGCTGCGCGCGGTGATCGCGCAGGCGCTGCTGAAGAAGGTCGGCGGCGGACGCATTGCGGCGCACGAGATCATGATCGGCACCCCGGCGATCCGCAACCTGATCCGCGAGGACAAGGTCGCGCAGATGTACTCGTCGATCCAGACCGGCCAGAACATCGGCATGATGACCCTCGACCAGTGCCTGCAGGACATGGTCAAGCGCGGCCAGATCACGCGCCCGACCGCGCGCGAATACGCCAAGGACAAGAAACTCTTCGAATGAGGGCCGTGAATCGCGGATCGTGAATCGTGAATGGGTAAAGCATCAGGCTGCGTCTTCTTGACGTGCCGGAACCTCCGATTCGCTAGTTCTCACGATTCACAATTCACAATTCACGATTCACGGAGTTAACCCATGAGTGGCATCGACTTCACCTCGTACCTCAAACTGATGGCGCACAACAAGGCGTCGGACCTGTTCATCACCTCGAACATGCCGCCGTCGATGAAGGTCAACGGCAAGATCAGCCCGATCACCCAGACCGCGCTGACTTCGCAGCAGAGCCGCGACCTGGTGCTGAACGTGATGACCCCGCCGCAGCGCGAGGAGTTCGAGAAGACCCACGAGTGCAACTTCGCGATCGGCGTGGCCGGCGTCGGCCGCTTCCGCGTGAGCTGCTTCTACCAGCGCAACCAGGTCGGCATGGTGCTGCGCCGGATCGAAACCAAGATCCCGACCGTCGAGGAGCTGAACCTGCCGCCGATCATCAAGTCGCTGGCGATGACCAAGCGCGGCATCATCGTCTTCGTCGGCGCGACCGGTACCGGCAAATCCACCTCGCTGGCGGCGATGATCGGCTACCGCAACATGAACTCGACCGGCCACATCATCACCATCGAAGACCCGATCGAATTCGTGCACAAGCACGAGGGCTGCATCATCACCCAGCGCGAGGTCGGCATCGACACCGACAACTGGGAGAACGCGCTGAAGA
>DATHOV010000012.1:0-5560 GCA_035484515.1 Lysobacteraceae bacterium | reverse complement strand
GGCGGCAGGGTGCGCAACACGCCGACCTTGCCCTGCACCATCAGCTTCGCCGCAGCCATGCCGGTGAGCAGCGAGATCTGCGCATTCCAGTCCTCGATCGGAAGACTGACGCGGTATTCGAGGTCCCACTGTCCATCCGTGCAGCCGATTTCCGCGTCGGGCAGCGACAGACTGATGCCTCCACGCTGTTTCTCCAGCGTCTGTCGCAACTGCCCGATCTCGCGCAGGACCGACCACACCGGATCGGCGGTGCCGGCATCGAGCGCCTGCTGCACGCTCGGGTAGTCGCACTTGAGGCGACTCCTCACGCGTGCGCGGCGCACATCGATGGCGCCGATCTCCCCCTGCGCATCGAGATCGATCGTCCACAGGATCGACGGCCGCAACTGGTCGGGCAGCAGCGAAGCCGCGTTCTCGCACAGCACGACCGGAAGCAGTGGAATCGTCGAGCTGCCGCCGTACAGTGTCTCGCCGCGCTGGTTGGCTTCGATGTCGATGGCATCGCCGGCGCTCACGAAAGCGGCGACGTCGGCGAGTGCGTAGTAAACGCGGAAACCTCCGCCGGTACTGCGCTCGAGCCACATCGCCTGGTCGAGGTCCATCGAGCCTGGTGGATCGATCGTGACGAGGGCGATGTCGGTGCGGTCGAGTTCCGGCAGTCGCGGATTCGCTGCGGCCTGCGTCGCGGCAGTTTCGACTTCAGGCGGAAACGCTGTCGGCAAGCGCATTTCGCGCTGGATCTGAGCTATGCCCTGATCGAGCGTGGCATCGTCGGAGGGCTGGATGCGGATGACGCGGGTGTTGGGCATGCGACGGGTTCCGGTTCCATCGTTGGAAGCACGGAATATACACGCCGCGGCACAGCGCATCGTGACGTCTGCGATGCGCTCCTGGCCGAAGGATTGCGTCAGTGGTTCAACAGGCTCGCAACCGACGGATCGAGACCGCGCATGAAGGCCTCGACCTGCGCCGTGTAAGCCGGATCGACGCCGAGATCCTTGTTGATCTCCTCGTGGGTCTTGTTTTCCTCGACCAACTGGATGCGCGTGCCGAAAGAGCCCGCCTTGTCGACGAAGCGTTGCGCCTGCGGGCACGACTTCTGGCGCCTGCTGGAACACGCCGCGAGGAAGGGCAGGATCTGGCCATCAAGCCGCTGCGTCGGCGAGTCGGCCGCCCAGACCGATGGATCGCTGCCGAACACGCGATCGTAGAATCGGGCGTGCTGGCCCTGCATGATCTCCGCCACATCGTAGGCTGCGCTGTCGAGCGCGACCGTTCCGAGCCACGGCGATGCGCCCTGCTCCTGCGCGATGCGTGTGTCCGCGGTGATCAGCGACACCAGGTGCGCACCGGCCGAATGGCCCATCAGGATGAACCTGCGCGGATCGCCGCCCCACGAAGCCGCGTGCTGCTGCGCATAGGCGAGCGCGCTGGCGACGTCCTGCGCCTGCTCCGATACCGGAGCTTCGGGCAGCATGCGGTAATCGACCGAGATCACGATGAAACCACGCGGCACCCAGCGACCGACCTTGCCCTCGATCACGTTCTTCGCGGTCTTGTCGCCGATCATCCACGCGCCACCGTGGACGAGGAAGATCACTGGAGCGTTGTGGGTCTGCTGCGGCGCGTATACGTCGAAGCGCTGCCGCATCGCGTTGCCATAGGCCACGTTGCGCACGATGTTGATGCCGGCCGGCAGGTTCGCAGGACCGCGATCGCCCTCGCCGAGCATGCCGTCATCGCCCTGCGCCGCTGCGCGGCGCTGCATGATCGCGTCGCGCAACGGACCGGCGTGCGAAACCTGCGGTATCGCCAGAACCGCCAACGCGATGCCGCTCGCCAGTGCGAGTAGCGTATGTCTTGCGGACTTCCTCATCAGGGTCTCCCGAGTGCGATGCGCAGCGCGTTGCGCATGCCGGTTGCCGTCTTCATGTCCGCAAACAGCCGCTTCCATTCGCCGAACGCGATGGCGAAGGGCTGCTTGCTGGCGAACGGATGCGCCAGCCCGTATCGGATCGGCTCGTCCGCGCGCTGCTCGCGCAATGTACCGAACAGGCGGTCGAACACGATCACCACTCCGCCGTAGTTGCAGTCGAGGTATTCGGCATTGGACGCATGGTGCACGCGATGGTGCTCCGGCGTGTTCAATACCCATTCGAGCGGACCGAGCCTGCCGACCGCCTCGGTGTGCAGGAAGAACTGGTAGTGCAAATCGAAGGCGAGCAACGCGAACAGCATCCGCGGATCGAACCCGAGCAGTACCAGCGGCAGGTAGAAAACCCAGCCAAAGGAAAACAGGTTGGTCCAGCCCAGCCGGAGCGACGACAACAGGGTCATTTCTTCCGGCGAGTGGTGCACCGCGTGCGTCGCCCATATCCAGCGCACGGTATGGCTGAATCGGTGGAACCAGTAATACATGAATTCCACCGCGACGAAGCCGGCCAGCCAGACACGCCAGTCCCGCAGCGGCCAATGCAGGGGTGAGATGCGGGAAGCCGCTGCGAAGACGCTGCCGAGCACCAGTGCTCCCAGCGCGCCCGTGAACAGGTTGCCCGCCGCGATCGCCAGTGAGGCGCGCGCGTCGCGTCCGTCATATCCGCGACGCGCAACACGTGTGCGCCACCACCACTCGACGATGACCAGGGTCGCCATCGCGAGTGCCATCCAGGGCGAACGTGCGAACTGTCCCATCACGGGCTCCCGCGTGCCTGGCTGAACCTGCTTACTTGCCGCAGGAGATCGTGTTGCCCTGCGGATCCGTGCAGGTGCCGGTGTGCGTGTAGCCCTGGCCCTTGGTGTAGGTGGTCTGGCCGTTGTAGGTGTCGCCTGCTGCATTCGTGATGGTCGAGTCGTGCGTGGTGGCGCCGTTCGCGGACGTGGTGCTGCCGTCGTAGCTGCCCTTCGCGCCGCTCGCGGTGGTCGTGCTGCTGCCGGTCACGGTGCCGTCGGAACCGCGCGAGAAGCTGCCGCTGCTGTTGACGGCGCCGCCATTGGGCCCCTTGCCGCTGTTCGACCAGCTCACCTGCGAGGAACCGTCGGGGTTGTGCGTTTCGCTGTTGTGGCCGCTGTCGTAGCTGCCGTTCGCGCCCTCCACGTTGTGCGCACCGTTGTGGGTGACGGTGCCGTTCGACTGGAAGTGGGTATCGCTGGCACGCCAGCCGGTGCTGCCATTCGGGCCGGAATAGGCGCCGCCGCTGGCATGGATCGCGCCACCATTGCCGTCGCCCATCCAGCCACCGGCGTGGATGCCGCGACCGCCGTTGGGGCCTTGGCCGGCGACGATATTGTCTGCACCCGCACCGGCCTTGACCGGCGTGGCCGAACCGCCGCCGCGATGCAGGCGATTGCCCCACTCGCCGGCATGGCCGGGCTGCGCCATGCCCAGGGCGGCGACGGTCGCGATGGCGAGGGTTGCGGTACGGAGGATCGAGGGGGACATGCCGTTCTCCTTGGTTGTAGATGGCGATTGCGAACCGACCGGCTCGCGGGGTGTCGCCATCTTCCGGACCCAACGCGCCGCGTGCTTGTCGGATTACGCGCAAGGGTGAGCAGGTGTTGCCGGATCGCCCACCGGAAACATCCATTTACATTTGCCCTTCGGTGCGGCTTGCCCCTGCGGAGAGGACGCGACATCCTGCGCCACCATGGACAATGCCGCCCTTCTCGTCGTCGACGACGACCTCCGCCTGCGCGACCTGCTCGAACGCTATCTGGCGCAGCAGGGCTTCCGCGTGCACGGTGCGGGCAACGCTGCGGCGATGCGGCGCGAGCTGGCCGCACACCACGTCGACCTGATCGTGCTCGACCTGATGCTGCCCGACGCCGACGGCCTCGACCTGTGCCGCAAGCTGCGCGCGGAAGGGATCGAGACGCCGGTCATCATGCTCACCGCCAAGGGCGACGACGTCGACCGCATTGTCGGTCTCGAGATCGGCGCCGACGACTACCTGCCCAAGCCATGCAACCCACGCGAGCTGGTCGCACGCATCCGCGCTGTACTGCGCCGGCGTCCGAAGCCGACGGTCGGTGCACCGCAGGCCGAACAGGCGGCGATCCGATTCGGCCGCTTCAGCTTCGATCCATCCACCCGGCAACTGCTCGACGGCGATACGCCGATCAAGCTGACCAGCGGCGAATTCGCCGTACTCGCCGCACTCGTCGCGCATCCATTCCAGACCCTGAGCCGCGAACGCCTGATCGCGCTCGCGCGCGGCCGCGAGCACGAAGCCTTCGACCGCAGCATCGACGTGATGGTCTCGCGTCTGCGCCGCTGCCTCGAGGACGATCCGCGCCAGCCGCGCTGGCTGCAGACGGTATGGGGCGAAGGCTATGTGTTCGTGCCCGAGGGCGAGAACGCATGAAGCGCGGCCCGACCACATTCGCGCTGGTGCTGTCCCTGATCGCGCTGTCCCTGCTCGTCGCGCTCGTGCTGTCGACCCTGCTGACCACGCGCGGCGGCCTGCGACTGGTCGGCGAAACCTATGGACGCCTCGTGGTCGACGCCGCGCTCGCGATCGACGATGTCGCCGGGCATCACGATGCCGATTCGCAAGCCACGCTCGCGCAGCTCGAGCGATCCGGCGTTCGCTTCTCGGACACGCCGCCACCGAAAACCGAAGCGCCCATCGCTCCGGCCGTCGTCGAAGTCGGACGCAACGTCAGTCTCCTGCTCGGCGATCCGTCGCGCGTGGCGGTGACGCAGAAGCCCGACACCCAGATATGGATCCGCAGCGCACGCGATCCGAAACGCTGGATCGTGCTGCACGCGGCGAGCTACCGCACCCAGGTGATCGACTCGATGCTGATCATGAGCGCCCTCGCCGGCCTGGTCGCACTCATGATTGCCGGCATCGGCGCGCGCGTGCTCACGCGCCCGCTCGAACGCCTGTCCGCGCATGCGGGCGCCCTGCTCGGCGGCGCGCCGATGGAGGAACAACTCGCCGGCAGCCCACGCGAAGTGCGACACCTCGCCAAGGCCATCGGCGAGGCTGGTGCGAAACTGCGCGGCGCAGCGAGCGAGCGCGAACTGATGCTCGCCGGCATCTCGCACGACCTGCGCACGCCGCTGGCGCGCCTGCGGCTCGCGCTGGAACTCGGCGACGCCGGCGATCCGCAACGCCGCGAAGCGATGGTCGCCGACCTCGAAGAACTCGATTCCGCGCTCGAACAATGCCTGGCCTTCGTGCGTGACGGCCGCGACGAAGCGCTGCGCGACTGCGACGTGGCGACGGTCGTCGGCCAATTGCTCGCGCTGCGCGCGCAGCCGGACGACTGGGCGTTCGCCGGCCCCGCCCCGCTGCATGCGACCCTGCGACCGACCCTGCTGCGGCGCGCGCTCGGCAACCTGATGGACAACGCCGAGCGCTACGGCGCCGCACCCTTCGTGGTCAGGCTCGAACGCATCGCCTCCGAGCGCGGTGCAGGATGGCTGTCGATCGGCGTCGAGGACCGCGGTGCCGGCGTACCCGCCGAACTGCTGTCGCAACTCGGCAAGCCCTTCGTGCGTGGCGACCAGGCGCGCACCGGCATCGGCGTCGGCCTCGGCTTGAGCATCGTCGCC
>DATHOV010000011.1:0-5757 GCA_035484515.1 Lysobacteraceae bacterium | reverse complement strand
CTCGTCGACGAGCTCGCGCACACCAATGTCCCGGGCGCTCGCCACCCCAAGCGCTGGCAGGACGTCGAGGAGCTGCTGCAGTCGGGCATCGACGTCTACACGACGGTCAACGTCCAGCATCTGGAAAGCCTCAACGACGTGATCGCGCAGATCACCGGCGTGCACGTGCGCGAGACGGTGCCCGATGGCGTGTTCGACCGCGCCGACGAAGTCGAGCTGATCGACCTGCCGCCGGACGACCTGCTCGAGCGCCTGCGCGAGGGCAGGGTGTACGGTGGCGAGAAGAGCGAGCGGGCGCTCAAGGAATTCTTCCGCAAGGGCAATCTCATCGCGTTGCGCCAGCTCGCCCTGCGCGCGACTGCCGATCGCGTCGATGCGGCGATGCGCGAGTACCGCGACCGGCATGCGATCGCCAGTCCATGGATGGCGGGAGAACGCCTGCTGGTGTGCGTCGGTCCCGATGCGCTGTCCGAGCGCGTGGTGCGCGCAGCGCGCCGGCTCGCGCTCGCCCACCACGCGCAATGGCTGGCGGTGTATGTCGAGACGCCCTCCCTGCAAAAGCTTCCGCAGGAAGCGCGCGACCGCGTGCTGCAGACGCTCCGGCTCGCCGGCGAACTCGGTGCGGAAACCGCCAATCTCAGCGGCGACAGCGTGGCTTCCGAACTGATCGCATTCGCGCGTTCCCGCAATATCAGCAAGATCATCGTCGGCAAGCCCTTGACGGCGCGCTGGCGCGATCGCCTGAAGCGCTCGCTGGTGGACGAGCTGATCCGCGCCAGCGGCCACATCGACATCTACGTGATCACCGGCGAGGCCGGCGAACAGTCGGTGGTTCCCTCGCGCGTGCCGACGCGTTCGAGCCAATGGCCCGCCTATGCGAAAGGCGCGGCTGTCGTCGCGCTCGCCACCGGGATCTGCCGGCTGATGGCGCCGCACGTGGACGCCACCAATCTGGTCATGGTGTACCTGCTCGCCACCGTCGTCACCGCATGGCGTTTCGGGCGCGGGCCCTCGGTGCTCGCTTCGGTGCTCGGGGTGCTGCTGTTCGACTTCATGTTCGTGCCGCCGTACTACTCGTTCGCGTTCGCCGACACCCAATACGCGATCACCTTCACGGTGATGCTGTTGATCGGACTGGTCATCAGCGGGCTGACTGCGTTCGGCAGGCGGCAGGCATCCGTCGCGCGGCACCGCGAACGCCGCACCGCCGAGCTCTACGCGCTCAGCAGCGAGCTGGCGGCCAGCCGCGAACTGGCCGATCTGTGCGCGATCCTGGTCCGGCATGTCGGCGCGACGATGGACTGCGAGGCGGTGGTGCTGCTGCCGGACGCGGAGCGCCGCATCCAGGATCCAGGCAATTTCTGTTCGCGCGGCGAAATGCGGCCGCATGCGGCGGTCAACCGCCTGCCGGTGCCAGGAAATGAGCTGGGCATCGCCCAATACAGCTTCGACCATCGGGAAATGGCCGGGCTCAACACCGGAACGCTGGCCGGTGCGGACGCGATCTATCTTCCGCTCAAGGCGCTGCAGCGTTGCGTCGGCGTGCTGGGCGTGCGGCCGCTCGACTCCGCATCGAGTCCGGGGCAGGCGCTGCGCCAGTTGCAGGTGCCCGAGCAGATGCGCCTGCTCGAAGCCTTCACCAGCCAGGCGGCGGTCGCGATGGAGCGCGTGCAACTGGCCGAAGCGGCGCAGGCGGCGGGTGTCGAGATCGAGTCGGAACGCGTACGCAACGTGCTGCTGAGTTCGATCTCGCACGATTTCCGCACACCGCTGGCGACGATCATCGGTTCGTCGTCGGCCCTGCTCGACAGCGGCGTGCAGATCGACGAAGCGCGCCGCCGCACCCTGCTTGGCGGCGTCCTGGACGAAGCGCAACGGATGAACCGCCTGGTCGGCAACCTGCTCGATCTCACCCGCCTGAGTTCGGGCAGCATCGCGCTCAAGCGCGACTGGGTGTCGATAGAGGAACTGGTCGGCGCCGTGCTCGCGCGCCTGGACGAAGCGCTCGCGGGACGCAGGGTAGCCGTAGCCATCGCGCCCGACCTGCCGTTGGTTGCCTGCGATGAAGTCCTGATCGCACAGGTGTTCGCGAACCTGATCGAGAACGCGATCAAGCACACGCCGGCAGGTACGGCGATCGATATCGGCGCCGATGTGGAGCCGGATGGACTGGTCGTGCGCGTGCGCGACCACGGCCCCGGACTGCCGCCGGGCGAGGAGGCGCGCGTGTTCGAGAAATTCCACCGTGTCCGCGTCGAAGAGGCGCAGAGCGGCTTCGGGCTCGGTCTGACGATCTGCAAGTACATCGTCGAAGCCCATGGCGGGACGATCGGCGTATCCAATCATCCCGAGGGCGGTGCCGAATTCCGGTTCACGCTGCCCTTGTCCGCATCGGTCGACGAAGCGCCATGAGCGAACGCACCGCCAGCTCGCCGGGTGCGCGCCTGCTCGCGATCGAGGACGACCGCCAGATCCAGCGATTCCTCGCGACTGCGCTGGAGTCGCACGGTTACGAACTGCTCACCGCCGGTACCGCGGCAGAAGGACTGCGTCTGGCGGCGACGCGGCAACCGGAGATCGTGCTCGTCGACCTCGGCCTGCCGGATCGTTCGGGGCTGGAGGTCATTGCTGCGCTGCGCGAGTGGTACCAGGGGCCGATCATCGTACTGTCGGCGCGAAGCCAGGAATCCGACAAGGTCGCCGCACTCGATATCGGCGCCGACGACTACGTCACAAAACCCTTCGGTATCGGCGAACTGCTCGCGCGCCTGCGTGTCGCAGAGCGGCACCAGCGTGAGCGCGCGGGCGATCCGGCGGCCGCGGTCGTCGAGCTGGGCGATCTGACGATCGACCGCGGCGCCCACCGCGTCAGCCGCGCGGGTATCGATATCCACCTCACGCCGATCGAATACCGCCTGCTCGTCGCACTCGCCGCGCATCCGGGCAAGGTGATCACCCACCGGCAACTGCTGCGCGAGGTGTGGGGCGCCGCGCACGTCGAATCGCCGCAATACCTGCGCATCTACATGCGCGCCCTGCGCCGCAAGATAGAGCCCGACCCGGCACGGCCGAGGTACCTGCTGACCGAAATCGGGGTGGGATATCGATTGGGTGCGTGAGCGGGGAGGCGGGCAGACATGCCACGCCTCAATGCGTTTCTCCACACGCCATGCGTTCGACGCGATCATGACTGCCCGCTGGTCAGGAACCGGCTGCCGAGCGTGCCGATACGCCACTACGGACACCCTCGCTCTTGTCTCCATAGGGTACCGGGGTATAGTACTGTCATGCATACGACATCAGCGAAACACGATACGCATCCCGAGATCGTCAAGCGCCTGCGTCGCGCTGTCGGGCAGTTGAACTCCATCATCGCCATGATCGAGGACGAACGACCCTGCGAGGACGTCGCCATGCAGATGCAGGCGGTCGAGAAAGCCGTCGTGCAGGCGAAGAAGACCTTCATCCACGATCACATCGATCATTGCCTGGAAGAAGGTGTGACCGCATCGCCGAAGGCGCTCAAGGCCTTCAAGACGATCTCCAAGTATCTCTGAACGCTGCCATGACCTCTTTCGCGGAACTGCTGCAGCAAGGAGCCGGGCACGCCTGGTTGTTCGTTCCGAGCGCCATCCTGCTGGGCGCCCTGCACGGACTGGAGCCGGGCCACTCCAAGACCATGATGGCCGCGTTCATCGTCGCGATCCGCGGCACGTTGGGCCAAGCGGTGCTGCTCGGGCTGGCGGCAACGGTGTCGCACACGGCCGTCGTGTGGGCTGTTGCGCTCATCGGCATGCATTTCGGCGGAACGCTCAACACCGAACGAACGGAACCTTACTTCCAACTGGCCTCGGCCGTGCTGATCGTGAGCATCGCGTTGTGGATGTTGTGGCGAGCCTATCGCGAGCACGAGCGCGAGTTGAGCGAAAACGATGCGGGACACGATCACGATCACGGCCACACGCACGGCCACGACGAGACCAAACGCATCGACACCGGCCATCACCAAGTCGCGGTGATCGATGTTCTCGAGGATGGTGTGCCGCCGCGTTTCCAGGTGCGCTTCGAGCACGATGGTCGCGCAGCGCCGCTTCCGCCAACCGATACCATTTCGATCGCGACGACGCGGCCGGACGGGACCGTTCAGCGATTCGCTTTCGTGGCCCGCGCGGATTACCTCGAATCGATCGATTCGATTCCGGAGCCGCACGAATTCCTGGCGCGCCTGACGCTCGGTCATGGCGATCACCACCACGACTACGATGTGGCGTTCGAGGAGGACGGTCATAGGCATCACGACCGCGCCGGGTTGGAAGTCGCGGGCCTTGGCTATCAGGATGCGCACGAGCTCGCTCACGCCAACGACATCAAGCGACGCTTCACCAGCCGCGAGGTCACGACCGGACAGATCGTGATGTTCGGAATCACCGGCGGCCTGGTGCCATGCCCGGCCTCGATCACCGTCCTGTTGCTGTGTCTGCAACTCAAGCAGGTCAGCCTCGGCGTGGCGCTGGTGCTGTGCTTCAGCATCGGTCTGGCATTGACGATGGTGACCTCCGGCACCGTCGCCGCCCTGAGCGTGCGTCACGCGGAAAAGCGCTGGGGCGGCTTCGGCAACCTGGCACGCCGCGCACCGTATGTCTCCAGCGCCTTGATCGTCGTCGTTGGACTGTATACCGGCTATCTCGGCTGGCATGGTCTGGCGGCAATGCCGCCAGGGCCTTGATGCCCATCGAACAGAAATATCTGCCCACCGGTTCCCGGTGCCGGCTTTGCGGTGACCCAATGGTCGCATCGGATGACCGGTCATGCCGAAAACGGCCATGGCGAAAAACCCTCTGCCAGCCCCGTGCGCACGTCGATCCTTGCACGCCATCAGGCCTGGCAGCTTCCCCGCCATGCTGCGCTGCGATAACCTGAGCAATCCCGCGCGCCAGAGCCGCCAGCGTCAGCCCCATGCACGAGAGTCCCGGTTCCGAGAGTTCCCCATCCGGCCACGGCGTCGCCGACAGCGCCAGCGCGCCGTCGGGCGCCTACGATCCGCGCTCCGTCGAGGCCGCCGCGCAGGCGTTCTGGTCGAGCACGCATGCCTTCGAGGTGAACGAGGCCGATCCGAAGCCGAAGTTCTATTGCCTGTCGATGCTGCCGTATCCGTCCGGCGCGCTGCACATGGGCCATGTGCGCAACTACACGATCGGCGACGTCATCAGCCGCTACCAGCGCATGAACGGCCGCAACGTGCTGCAGCCGATGGGCTGGGATGCGTTCGGCCTGCCCGCCGAGAACGCGGCGATCAAGAACAAGACCGCGCCGGCGAAGTGGACTTACGCGAATATCGAGCACATGCGCGAGCAGCTCGCGACGATGGGCTACGCGATCGACTGGACGCGCGAGTTCGCGACCAGCAAGCCCGACTATTACGTGCATGAGCAGCGCATGTTCGTGCGTCTGTTCAAGAAGGGCCTGGCCTACCGCAAGCAGTCGGTGGTGAACTGGGATCCGGTCGACCAGACCGTGCTCGCGAACGAGCAGGTGATCGACGGCCGCGGCTGGCGCACCGGCGCCCTGGTCGAGAAGCGCGAGATCCCGCAGTGGTTTCTGAAGATTACCCATTACGCGCAGGAACTGCTCGACGGCCTGGACAAGCTGCCGGGCTGGCCGGATTCGGTCAAGACCATGCAGCGCAACTGGATCGGCCGCAGCGAGGGCCTGGAAATCGCGTTCGCGGTCGAAGGGCAAGCCGAGCCGGTGACCGTT
>DATHOV010000010.1:0-2628 GCA_035484515.1 Lysobacteraceae bacterium | reverse complement strand
ACCGGCACCGGCAAGACGCTCGCCTTCCTGATCGCCACGATCGACCGCCTGCTCAAGCGCCCCGCGCTCGCCAACCGCGGCGACGCCGACCCGCGCGCACTGATCCTGGCACCGACCCGCGAGCTGGCGATCCAGATCCACAAGGATGCCCTCGCCTTCGGTTCCGCGCTCGGCATCAAGTATGCGCTGGTCTACGGCGGCGTCGATTACGACAAGCAGCGCGAGATCCTCCAGCGCGGTGCCGACATCATCATCGCCACGCCCGGCCGGCTGATCGACTACGTCAAGCAGCACAAGGTGGTTTCCCTGCACGCCTGCGAGGTGTGCGTGCTCGACGAGGCCGACCGCATGTTCGACCTCGGCTTCATCAAGGACATCCGCTTCCTGCTCCGGCGTATGCCGGCCTGCACCGAGCGCCAGACCCTGCTGTTCTCGGCGACCCTGAGCCATCGCGTGCTCGAGCTCGCCTACGAGCACATGAACGAGCCCGAGAAGCTGGTCGTCGAGACCGAATCGGTGACCACCGCGCGGGTGCGCCAGAAGGTGTACTTCCCGGCCAACGAGGAAAAGATCCCGCTGCTGGTCGGCCTGCTCACCCGCAGCGAGGGCGTGCGCACGATGGTGTTCGTCAACACCAAGGCCTGGGTCGAGAAGGTTGCGTTCGGGCTCGAGCGCGCCGGCTTCCGGGTCGGCGTGATCTCCGGCGACGTGCCGCAGAAGAAGCGCGAGAGCCTGCTCAACCGCTTCAAGCGCGCCGACCTGGAAATCCTGGTCGCGACCGACGTCGCCGCGCGCGGCCTGCACATCGACGGCGTGTCGCACGTGTTCAACTTCGACCTGCCGTTCGATGCCGAGGACTACGTGCACCGCATCGGCCGCACCGCGCGCCTGGGCGCCGAAGGCGATGCGATCAGCTTCGCCTGCGAACGCTACGCGCAGTCGCTGCCGGAGATCGAGGCTTTCATCGAGCAGAAGATCCCGGTCGCGCCGGTCGAGGCGGCACTGCTGGTCGCTGCCCCGCGTGTCCGCAAGGAAGCGTTGCCGCCAGTCGAAGGCGAAGAGCCGGCCGAGAGCGTCAGCCAGATTTTCCGCGAAGTACGCGAGGCGCAGAAAGCCGAAGGCGGACGCAGCGGCGGACGCGGCACCCCCTCGCGCAGCGGCGGTGGACGTGGCGCGGGCAATGGTTCGCGCAGCAGCGGTCCGCCGCGGCGCAGCGGCACCCAGGGCTCGCCGCATCGCGAGCGCACCGCACAACCCGCAGCTGCCGCCGCACAACCGCGTCGGGACGTCGCCCATGCCGCTGAAGCAACGACAGTCGATGCCGGCTTACCGCATCCGTCGCGCAGGCGACGTAGCAATCGCGACGCGCGCGCGCATGGCACGCCTGCAAAGGCGGAAACGGCAACGTCCTCGCCCGTGCATGCCGCAGCACCCGTCGCCAGGCCAGCCACGGCGCACGATGCGCATGCCGGCAAAGCACCAGCTGCGGCTCCGGCCGCCAAGCAGGACGGCGCGAGCAAAGCCTCCAAGCCATCCTTGCTGGGCAAGATCAAGCAGGGTCTGAAGAAGCTCGTGAAGCGGCCGCCGCGCAGCGGACATTGAAGAGACCCGCTGGTAGTTCGAGGTCCGCTTCCATGCTCGTCATGACCAGCCGGCTGGTCATGACGAGCACAAAGGCAGGCATCGCGAGACTTCGCGTCCGCCCTGCATCCTGGGACCGATCGACATCCCTTGCATGACGGGCTTTCGCGCCGGCGCCTTCGCGCGCGATACTCTGCGCTCCATCGCAGCATCCTTCGGCGCCCCCACCGATGACCCTGCTCCGCTTCGATGCCGTCAGCAAGCGCTATGAAGGCGGCCACGCAGCGCTGACCGATGTCAGCTTCTCGGTGCAGGCCGGCGAGATGCTGTTCGTCACCGGCCATTCCGGCGCCGGCAAGAGCACCCTGCTGCGCCTGATCCATCTCGCCGAGCAGCCCAGCCGCGGCACCGTGCTGATGGAGGAGCGCAACCTCTCGCGCCTGAGTGGACGCAGGATCGCGCTGCAACGCCGGCGCGTGGGGGTGGTGTTCCAGGATCACCGCCTGCTGTTCGACCGCAGCGTTTACGAGAACGTGGCGATGCCGCTGGTGATCGCCGGCGTGCCGCGCGCGGAGATCGGTCCGCGCGTGCGCAAGGGGCTGGAGAAGGTCGGCCTCGCCGAACGCGAACGCGCCAAGCCGCGCGAGTTGTCCACCGGCGAGCAGCAGCGCGTGGGCATCGCCCGTGCGGTGGTCGCGCAACCGCCGCTGCTGATCGCCGACGAGCCCACCGGCAACCTCGATCCGACGCTGGCGGTGGAGATCATGGAACTGTTCGCCTCCCTGCCCGCGCTCGGCACCACGGTGCTCGTCGCCAGCCACGATCTCGGCCTGGTCAAGCGCATGCGCAAGCGGGTGCTGGTGCTCGACCACGGCAAGCTGCTCGACGACATCCCGGCGACGGAACTGGCCAAATGAGTACCGCCGAAGTGTCCGCGCCCAAGATCCCGCCGCCGCGGATCGACCCGGCCGCGCTGAAGTCGGCGAAGGACACGGTTGCGGCCCGGCGCAGGAACCGCGGCGTGTTCTCGCGGCTGCGCAGCTGGCT
>DATHOV010000009.1:0-3791 GCA_035484515.1 Lysobacteraceae bacterium | reverse complement strand
TTCGTCGAGCAGTTCCAGCAGCGCGCTCTCGTCCACCAGGCCGCCGCGTGCGGCGTTGATCAGGCAGGCGCCCTTCTTCATCGAACGCAGGCGTGCGGCACTGAGCAGATTGGTGGTCTCGGGCGTGCGGGGCATGTGCAGGGTGACGACATCGGCCCAGGCCAGCAACTCGTCGAGCGGCTTGAGCGGGATGCTGGAACGCGCGGCCACGGCGGCGGGCAGGAACGGATCGTAGGCCGCCACTTCCATGCCGATGCCCTGCGCCTTGCGCGCGACCGTACCGCCGATGCGGCCCAGGCCGACCACGCCCAGGTGCTTGCCCTCGAGTTCGAATCCGGTCAGGCCCGACTTCGGCCACTGCCCGGCCTTCATGCCCGCGTCGGCCTTCGGAATATGCCGCGCCAGCGCGAACAGCAGCGAGATCGCATGCTCGGCCGCAGCCAGCGTATTGCCGTCCGGCGCGTTCATCACCGCTATGCCGCGCTCGGTGGCTGCGTCCACGTCGATCGTGTCCACGCCAGCGCCGGCGCGGCCGATCACCTTGAGCTTGCCCGCACCGGCGAGCGCATCCCTGCCGACCGGCGTGGCCGAGCGCACCAGGATCACGTCCACGTCCTCCAGCGCTTGCGCCAGCTTGGCCTGATCCTTGATCGGATCGCTGACGGCCACTTCGAAACCCGCATCCCGCAGCATCGACAGCCCATCCTCGTGGATGCCGTCGCAAGCCAGTACCTTCATGTCCCGCACCTTCGAACGACAAAGGCGCGCAGTTTAGCGGGTTTGGGGTGGGGTCACAGGGCCTGCATTTGAACGAAAAACGGCGAACCGAAGCTCGCCGCCTTCGTGCACGCGATGAAGCAGGCCCTACTCCACCGTCGCCGTCAGCAACCGCTGCGCTTCCTCTTCCGCGCGCACGCTGAGCTGGCCTTCCTCGACGCCGACCATCACGCGGCCGCCTCCGACGAGCTTGCCGAACAGCAGTTCGTCAGCGAGCGGGCGCTTGATCTTTTCCTGGATCACGCGCGCCATCGGGCGGGCGCCCATCAGCGGGTCGAAGCCGTGCTCGGCCAGCCACTGCCGCGCCTCGGGGGTGACGGTGAGGCTGACGTGCTTCTCGTGCAGCTGCATCTCCAGCTCGATCACGAACTTGTCCACCACGCGCAGGATATGGTCGAAGGTCAGGCCGCCGAACTGGATGATCGCGTCGAGGCGGTTGCGGAACTCCGGGGTGAACTGGCGGCGCACGCTTTCCATCGCGTCGGTCGCGTGGTCCTGCTTGGTGAAACCGATCGAGCGCCGTGCAGCCTGCGCCGCGCCGGCGTTGGTGGTCATCACCAGGATCACGTTGCGGAAATTGGCCTCGCGACCATTCGTGTCGGTGAGCGTGCCATGGTCCATGATCTGCAGCAGAACGTTGTAGACGTCCGGGTGCGCCTTCTCGATCTCGTCGAGCAGCAGCACGCAGTGCGGCGTCTTGACGATCTTCTCTGTCAGCAGGCCACCCTGGTCGAAGCCTACGTAGCCCGGAGGCGCGCCGAGCAGGCGCGAGACCGAATGCGCTTCCATGTATTCGGACATGTCGAAGCGCACCAATTCAATGCCTAGCTGCATCGCGAGCTGACGGGTGACCTCGGTCTTGCCCACGCCGGTGGGGCCGGCGAACAGGAAGTTGCCAATGGGTTTATCCGGCTGACCCAGGCCCGAGCGTGCGAGCTTGATCGCGGCGGTGAGGGTCTCGATCGCCGGATCCTGGCCGAAGATCACCATCTTCAGGTTGCGCTCGAGGTTCCTCAGCACGTCCTTGTCGGAAGCCGAGACCTGCTTGGTCGGGATGCGCGCCATGCGGGCGACGATGAACTCGATCTCGGGCACGTCGACGATGAGCTTGCGCTCGTTTTCGGGCACGAGGCGCTGGCGTGCACCAGCCTCGTCGATCACGTCGATCGCCTTGTCCGGCAGCAGGCGGTCGCCGATGTGCTTGACCGAGAGGTCGACCGCGGCCTGGATCGCCTCACTGGTGTACTGCACCGAATGGTGTTCCTCGAACTTCGACTTGAGACCGTTGAGGATCGCGACCGATTCGGCGATCGAAGGCTCGACGATGTCGATCTTCTGGAAGCGCCGCGCGAGCGCGCGGTCCTTCTCGAACACGCCGCGGTATTCCTGGAACGTGGTGGAACCGATGCAGCGCAGCTCGCCCGATGCCAGCGCGGGCTTGATCAGGTTCGACGCGTCCATCGTGCCGCCGCTGGCCGAGCCGGCGCCGATGATGGTGTGGATCTCGTCGATGAACAGGATCGAGCCGGGCAGCTTCTTGAGTTCGCTGATGACGGACTTGAGGCGCTTCTCGAAATCACCGCGATACTTGGTGCCGGCGACCAGCGCGCCGAGGTCGAGCGAGTAGATCACCGCATCGGCCAGCACCGCCGGTACCTGCGCTTCGACGATGCGCTTGGCGAGGCCCTCGGCGAGCGCGGTCTTGCCAACGCCGGCGTCGCCGACGTAGAGCGGGTTGTTCTTGCGACGGCGGCAGAGCACCTGGATCGTGCGCTCGACTTCCTCGGCGCGGCCGACCAGCGGATCGATCCTGCCCTGCAGGGCCAGTTCGTTGAGGTTGGTGGCGTACTCGGCCAGCGCGCTGCCCTTGCCTTCCTCGCCGCCCTCGCCTTCCTTGTGCGACTCGCCCTTCGCCGGATCGGCGTGGGGTTCCTCGTTGCCGATCTTGGCGACGCCATGGGAAAGGTAGTTGACGACGTCCAGCCGGGTGACGTCCTGCTGGGCCAGGTAGTAGACCGCGTGCGAATCCTTCTCGCCGAAGATGGCGACCAGCACGTTGGCGCCGGTGACTTCCTTCTTGCCGGAGGACTGTACGTGGTAGACCGCACGCTGCAGCACGCGCTGGAAGCCGAGCGTCGGCTGGGTGTCGCGGGCGTCGTCCTCAGGTAGGACCGGCACGGTTTCGCGGATGGTCTTGCGCAGGTCGTCGGCGAGCTTGCGCGTGTCGCAGCCGCAGGCGCGCAGCACGGAGACGGCCGAAGTATTGTCGAGCAACGCCAGCAGCAGGTGCTCCACGGTCATGAACTCGTGGCGCGACTCGCGGGCCTGCTTGTAGCACTGGCCGATGGTGAATTCGAGATCTTTGCTGAACATGGATGCTCCTGGTTCTTCTGAGCAGCGATATGGGGACGCGCTATGCGATTTCCATCGTGTCCTTGCGCACGTTCAGCCGATCCTGCACTTCACACTGTTTATCACACTCCTGCCGTCATTCTGAGTGCCGCATCACGCCTTTGCATCCTGCGCGGCAGCGGTTCCGGCACCCCATCCCGGGCCAATTCCCGGATGCTGTGTTCCGTTCTTACGCCTTTTCCATCGTGCACAACAGTGGATGCTGGTTCTGCCTCGAATATTCGTTCACCTGGGTCACCTTCGATTCGGCCACTTCGCGCGTGAAGACGCCGCAAACGCCGCGGCCACGGGTGTGGACATGCAACATCACCTGGGTCGCCTTCTCGCGGTCCATGGCGAAGAATTGCTGCAGCACCTCGACCACGAATTCCATCGGGGTGAAGTCGTCGTTGATCAGCAGCACCTGGTACAGCGGCGGCCGGGCGGTCTCCGGCTTGGCGGTCTCGACCACCACCCCGTGCTGCGGCTCGCGCTCTGGGGTACGCCGCCTGGGTGGGCCGGCACGGATGACTGGGCTGCTGGGATCGATTCGCATGATTGGATTATAGGCGCGACGCGAAATGCCGAAAGGCATGGACGCGCCGCCGTCGTGGCAGGCACTA
>DATHOV010000008.1:0-7650 GCA_035484515.1 Lysobacteraceae bacterium | reverse complement strand
ATAAAGCACCAGGTCGCGATCCACCAGGGTCGGCACGGTGTGGTACGGATTGAGATCGACCAGGTCCTCCGGCGGGTTGGCCGGATCGACCGTGATCAGGTCGTAGGTCACGCCCTTCGCCGCCAGCACCAGTCGCACCCGATGGCAGACCACGCAGTCGCGCGCGGAAAACAGGGTCAATGCGTTACGCAACCGCGGACTCGCAACCATGTTGCCTCCCCCGACCGGTCGGACACCGGCCCCCGACTCCGCTGGCGCTGCGGCACGTGCCATCTTCGTCTCAGTGTACGTCGCGCCAGTACTCATGCTTGAGCAGGTACGCAAGGAAACTGAAGAAAGCCAGGAACAGTATCACCCAAACGCCGTAGGCTTCGCGCTGCATAGCCGCCGGCTCGCCGACATATTGCAGGAAAGCGCTGATGTCGCGAGCGGCCTGGTCGTATTCCTCGGGCGTGAGCTGGCCTTTCTGGCCGTCCGCGACAGCGAGGTCCTTGATGCACTGGCCGTCATAGTCGCCCAGCGCGCAGATTTCCGCGTGGCCTTGCGCATCCTTCTTCTTCGGCTCGGTGACCGGATGCTGGATGCCCTGCAGCTGCCACAGCACGTTCGGCATCGAGGCGTTCGGCAGGAGGGTGTTGTTCCAGCCCGATGGACGCGATTCGTCCATGTAGAACGACTTGAGGTAGGTGTAGATCCAGTCCGGGCCGCGCAAGCGGCCTTCCAGCGACAGGTCCGGTGGAACCTTGCCCAGCCACGCGGTCGCGTCCTCGGGCTTCATCGAAACATTGATGTGGTCCAGGTATTTCGCGCCGGTGAAGTTGAGGTTGTCGGTGACTTCCTTCTCGGTCAGGCCGAGGTCGTCGCCGATCCGCGAGTAGCGCATGAACTTGATCGAATGGCAGCCCGAGCAGTAGTTCATGAACAGCTTGGCGCCGCGCTGCAGCGAAGCCTGGTCGGTCAGGTGGGTATTCGCTTCCTGCAACTCCGGGCCTTCCTCGGCAGAGGCGGCCAGCGGGGCGAGCGCGGCTGCGGCCGCGAGGACGATAGCGAAAAAAGACAGACGCTTAGTCATGCATGGTCACCCGATCAGGCACCGGCTTGGTCTTCCCCATGCGGCTCCACAGGGGCATGGTGATGAAGAACGCGAAATACAGGGTGGTCAGCACGCGCGCGACCATCGTCTTGGTGTCGGTCGGCGCCTGCGTGCCGAGGTACATCAGCACCAGGAAGTCGATCACGAAACCGAAGATCAGCACCTTCGCCAGCAACGGGCGGTAGCGGATCGATTTCACCTCGCTGCGATCCAGCCACGGCAGCAGGAACAGGATCATCACCGCAGCGCCCATCACGATCACGCCCCAGACCTGGGTGCCGGCGAACGACGGCACCGAGCGCAACATCGCGTAATAAGGAGTGAAGTACCACACCGGCTTGATGTCCGGCGGCGTAAGCAACGGATTGGCCGGGGTGAAGTTGTCCGGTTCCAGGAACCAGCCGCCGACGGTCGGTTCGAAGAAGATGATGAAAGCCGCAATGGTCAGGAAGGCCGCCGCGCCGAACAGGTCCTTGACCGTGTAGTACGGGTGGAACGGGATGCCGTCCGCGGGCGCCTTCGGCGACCAGCGGTTGCCTTTAGGACCCTTCTTGATGTCCACGCCGTCGGGATTGTTCGAGCCGACCTCGTGCAGGGCGCCCAGGTGCAACACGACCAGCAGCAGCAACACCATCGGCAGCGCGACCACGTGCAGCGCGAAGAAGCGGTTGAGGGTCGCATCGCCGACCACGAAGTCGCCGCGGATCCATTCGGTCAGCGACGAACCGATGTACGGAATCGCGCCGAACAGGTTGATGATCACGCTCGCGCCCCAGAAGCTCATGTTGCCGTAGGGCAGCACATACCCCATGAAGGCTTCGGCCATCAGGGTCAGGAAGATCACCATGCCGAGGATCCACACCAGCTCGCGCGGTTTCCTGCCCGATCCGTAGATCAGCCCGCGGAACATGTGCAGGTACACCACGATGAAGAACAGCGATGCGCCGGTCGTGTGCATGTAGCGGATCAGCCAGCCCGCCGGCACGTCGCGCATGATGTATTCGACCGAGGCGAACGCGCCCTCCGCGCTCGGCTTGTAGTGCATCGTCAGGAAGATGCCGGTGACGATCTGGTTGACCAGCGCGAGCAGCGCCAGCGAACCCATGTAGTACCAGAGGTTGAAGTTCTTCGGCGCGTAGTACTCGGTCATGTGCTTGCGGTACGAGGGCATCAGCCCCGGCGCGCGCTCGTTGACCCAGTCCATCACGCCGTTCGCGGTCCGGACGAAAATGTTGTCGGACGTCGAGTTCTGCGACATCAGGCAGCTCCTGCCGGGGCGACGCCCACGACCAGATGGTTGTCGTCGACAAAGTGGTACGGCGGCACCTCGAGATTCCTGGGCGCCGGAACATTCTGGAACACGCGCCCGGCAAGGTCGTAGCGCGAACCATGGCAGGGGCAGAAGAAGCCGCCTTTCCAGTTGGGATCGAACGGCTGCGGCTGCACTTCGGGCTTCTGGATCGGGATGCAGCCCAGATGGGTACAGATGCCGATCAGCACGCCCAGTTCGGGCTTGATCGAACGGGATTCGTTCTTCGCGAAAGCGGGCGTCTGCGAAGCCTCGTCGGACTTGGGGTCGACCAGCATGGCATCCAGGGTCGGCAGGAGGGCAAGCTGGTCCGGCGTGCGCTTGAACACGAACACGGGCTTGCCTCGCCACATCACGCGCATGAACATCCCCGGCTCGGAGGCGAGCTTGCTGATGTCGACGTCGGCGGGACCGCCGGCGAGCAAGGCTTCGACACTCGGCAGCCAGGAACGCACGAACGGAATCGCCGCGCCAGCCACGCCGATAGCGCCGACCACCGCGGTAGTGGCGGTCAGGAAGCGGCGGCGGCCGGTATTGACCTCTTCGTTAGCCATCGACTCTCCGCAAGGATTTCAGGTGAACGCGCACGTCGGGTATCCCCTTCCCGGCGCAGACGGCGAAGTGTAACGGAACGCGCGAGGACCCCACAACGCCATGAGCAGCTGGAACGCCTCGATCGGCCGAGAAAATCGGCAATTTGACGAAGATCCTGCGATTCAGGCCGACTGCGGCGGAGCGAAGGCACCGCCAGCGCTCCAGAAGCGCACGGACGCTCGATTCCAGGTTGGAGTCCCGCCAGTCCTTCGGTCGAAGCCTACTTCGCGCCGCGATAGCGCTCGGCCAGGGTCCCGACCCGATCGACATAGCGCAGGGTCTCGGCGAACGGAGGAACGCCGCCATAGCGATCCACGCTGGCCTCGCCTGCGTTGTAGGCGGCCGCTATCAACCGCACGTCGCCGTTGTAGCGCCTGGACAGGAAGGCCAGGTACTGCACGCCGCCGCTGATGTTGTCGGCGGCAGCGAACGCATTGGCCACCCCGAACCGGGCGGCAGTGCCCGGCATCAACTGCATCAGGCCCTCCGCGCCCTTGTACGACAGGGCGTTGGGGTTGTAGTTGGATTCGGCATGGATGATGGCCCGGATCAGCCACTCGTCGACGCCATAAGCATGTGCCGCGGTGGATATCTCGGCGGCATAGGCGGTGGTGTTGAGCGCGATCCTGCCGAAATTCACCCCTGGCAGCGCGCCGCAGGCATAGCAGGGGCCGATCAGGTTGGCATAGGAATACGGGCCGATCGTGTCGAACCCGGTTTCCTGGCAGTGGATGGCATCGCTGCAGGTCTCCGTGTGCGAATCGATGACTTCGCCCTTGACGCCGCTCGGCTTGTGGATTTCGTCCACCAGGTGCACGACCCCTTCCGCATCGGTGTACTTGTAGAGGGTCTTGTGCGACACCCTGGATCCGGCATGGCCCGTCGTGAGCGGCAGCGTTCCCACGGCATTGGCCGAGGCGATCTGCGCGCGCTGGTGGAGCAAGGGATCCACATCCGAGAGGGCCGGCGATCCGGACGCAGCGGGAATGGCGACCGTCTCCACCGGTTCGGGAACCGGAGGAATCGGGGAGGCGGACACGTGCAGGCCCGCGCCGGCATCCTGGGCCAACGGCGCGGAGCTGGAGCCGTCGGCCGACCGCTTCTTCGGCGACGGGCCGTTCGTGTAGCTGATCGCCTTGCACTTCATGCCCGCCACGGGGTGGCTGGCATAGTTGACCGGATCGTCCGCGCCGCCCGCGCAGCGATACAGCGTCCCGGCAGCCGCATGGCCGCCCAGGCCCAGCGCCAGGATCGTTGCCCAGATGATGCGTTCGCGTCGGATCATCGCCCTGCCTGATCGGCCTGCCACCACGGCGGCCTGCCTAAACAAACTGCATGCGCCCCTTGTGGATCAGGGGCTTGGCGCGGTTTGCCACAGGGTACAATAATCGCTTCGCCTTCAAGATGCACCCCCATGGCCGGCAAGCTCCACATCGTCACCCACGGTTGCCAGATGAACGTGTACGACTCGGACAAGATGGCCGACGTGCTGGCCGCCGAGCACGGCCTGGAGCTGACCGACGACGCCTCCGCCGCCGATGTGATCCTGGTCAACACCTGCTCGATCCGCGAGAAGGCGCAGGAGAAGGTGTTCTCGCAACTCGGCCGCTGGCGCAAGCTCAAGCAGGCCAATCCGAAGATCCTGATCGGTGTGGGCGGCTGCGTCGCCTCGCAGGAAGGCTCGGCGATCCTCGACCGCGCTCCATACGTGGACCTGGTGTTCGGTCCGCAGACCCTGCACCGCCTGCCGGCGATGATCGATGCCCGCCGCGACAGCGGCCGTCCGCAGGTGGACATCAGTTTTCCCGAGATCGAGAAGTTCGACCGCCTGCCCGAACCGCGCGCCGAAGGCCCGACCGCGTTCGTTTCGATCATGGAGGGCTGCTCGAAGTACTGCTCGTTCTGCGTGGTGCCCTACACCCGCGGCGAGGAAGTCAGCCGGCCTTTCGATGACGTACTCGCGGAGGTCGCCCAGCTCGCGGCGCAGGGCGTGCGCGAGGTCAACCTGCTCGGCCAGAACGTCAATGGCTACCGCGGGGCGATGTTCGAGAGCGACGACAAGGCCGACCTCGCCCTGTTGATCCGCGCGATCGCCCGGATCGAAGGCATCGGCCGCATCCGCTACACCACCTCGCACCCGTTGGAGTTCTCCGACGCCCTGATCGCCGCGCACCGCGACGTGCCGCAGCTCGCGAGGTTCCTGCACCTGCCCGTGCAATCCGGCTCCGATCGCATCCTCGCGGCGATGAAGCGCAATCACACCGTGCTGGAGTACAAGGCCAAGCTGCGCCGCCTGCGCGAGGCCGTGCCGGACATCTGCATCAGCACCGACATCATCGTCGGATTCCCGGGCGAGACCGAGAAGGACTTCGAGGCTACGATGAAACTCGTCGAAGACGTCGGCTTCGACCAGTCGTTCTCCTTCATCTACTCGTCGCGTCCCGGCACCCCCGCCGCGAACCTGCGCGACCCGACGCCCGCCGCCGAGAAGCACGCGCGTCTGGAGCGCCTGCAGGCCACGATCACCGCGAACGCGAAGCAGATCTCCGAGGCGATGCTCGACACCGTGCAGTCGGTCCTCGTCGAAGGTCCGTCGAAGAAGAACCCGAAAGAGCTCAAGGGCCGGACGGAGAACATGCGCTACGTGAACTTCGCGGGCGATTCGCGGCTGATCGGACAGTTCGTCGATGTGACGATCACCCAGGTGATGAGCAATTCGTTGCGGGGACGGGTCGTGGTGGCTGACGACAAAGCCGCGTAAGCCGGGATGAATTTGCAGGCTGGGATTGACCAGCTTCGCTGTCGAGAAGCTCTTCATCCCAGCCTGCCGTGCTTTCACCCCCTCCCAGCCCACCCTCAAATCCCTCAATTCGGCCTGGACCGAATGGATGTTTGCCTTCACCGAATGGCATTCGGTCCAGGCCGAATGGATGTTTGCCCTCACCGAATGGAATTCGGTCAGGGCCGAATGGATGTTTGCCCTCACCGAATTGCATTCGGTCAAGGCCGAATGGAAGGATTTCCAGACCGGTTTCAATTCGGCCTTGATGACCAGCTTCGCTGTTGAGAAGCGCCTGCCCGCGAAGCCTGTCCTGAGCATGTCGAAGGGCTCGGGATGACAACGATGGGGATGCCATTGCAGGGGTGACATTGCCGAGAAAAAAGCGATCAGGTTCATCTGTCGAACAGCAATTGCCGGAACCGCTCACGGGCGCACCGGGAACAGCAACAGACCGGACACCCGCGGCATCGACCCCACCGCTTGCGGATGTGCGCGATCGCGCTAGTCTCGACCGACGGGGAGAAGGAGTCGTGCATGCCTCCTGGGCTTGGCATCCGGTGCCGGATCGGGCTGTGCTTCGGCCTGGCGCTGGCGACGCATGCCGTCGCGGGCGCGGCCACGCCGCCTCCGGTCGCCAGCGCATCCGCGCCATCCGTGATCGTGGCGACACCCGCATTGCCCATCACCGACGCGCCGCCTGCCTCGTTGCCGATCGAGTTCCCCTGGCGCGCCTGGCGCGTGTTCTCGGTCAACGATTCGCTGCCTGACAACCTGATCTATGCCGTCGCACAGGATCGCGAAGGGCGCGTCTACGCGGGGCTGGGCAATGGCATGGCCCGCTACGACGGCGCGAACTGGCAACCCATCCCGCTGCCCGGTGTAAGCGGCGTGCATGCGGTGGGCGCACTGTTGACACAGGCCGACGGTTCGCTGTGGATCGGCGACGACGGCGACGGCGTGTTCCGCCTGCACGATGGACGCATCGATGCGGTCCCGGGGCTGGACGGTCCCGGCAAGGTCGTCTACCGCTTCGCCGACGCCGGCGACGGCGGCGTGTGGGCCGCCACCGACGACGGACTGGCGCACTGCACCGCGCACGGCTGCTCGCAACTGGCGGCCCTGCGCGGCCGCGGCGTGCGCGGCGTGTCGCGCGGCACGGGGCCGAACGGTCCCTGCCTGTGGCTGGGCATGAACAACGAAGGCCTGCGACGATTCGACATCGGACCCGACGGCACGCCCCACGACAGCGGCTTCGTCCTCTCACGCAAGGAAGGGCTGCCGAACGATTCCGCCAGCGACGTCGTGCAATGGGGTGGCAAGGACGGCCGCGACCTGTGGATCGCCAGCGGTCGTGGACTGGTCCACTTCGACGGCCAGCGCGTCGTGCGCTACACCGCCAGTATCGGCTTCACCGGCTCGGTGCAGTCGCTGCTGCTGGGGCGGGGCCGGGATCGCGGCCTGCTGTTCGCCGCACTTCGCCCCGGCGGACTGGCGGTGATCCGCGAAGACGGCAGCTGGGGCCTGGTCGGACAGGCGGAGGGGCTGCCGGACAGTGCCGTGCAAGCGCTGGCCTATACCGAACTGGGCAGCGGCGATCCGCTGTTGTGGGTCGGCACCGTCGATGGCGGCCTTGCGCGCGCCGACCCCGAACGCTGGCAGCTGCTGGACGAACGTCGCGACGTGCCCGCGCGCGGCATGACCGGGCTGGGCCGCGTGCGCTTTCCCGATGGCGTGGAAACGCTGTGGATGGGTTCGGCGCGCGGCACGTATCGGCTCATGCCCTCGGGCTGGCAGCCAGCGCCCGGACTTCCGGAAGGAGCTGCAGCGACGGAGATGGCCGCAACCTCCGATGGATCGCTCTGGGTGTCGGCG
>DATHOV010000007.1:0-3219 GCA_035484515.1 Lysobacteraceae bacterium | reverse complement strand
AGCGCGCCAGCGGCGTTCTTCCGATCACCGATCCCGCCATGACCCGCTTCAACATCAGCCTCCAGGACGGTGTGGACATGGTGCTGTGGGCGCTCGAGAACGCCGCCGGCGGCGAAATCTTCGTGCCCAAGATTCCCAGCTACCGGATCACCGACGTTGCAGAGGCCATCGGCCCCGAATGCGAGCACCCCGTCGTGGGCATTCGTCCCGGCGAAAAGGTCCACGAGGAAATGATCACCGCCAGTGACAGTTACAACACTATCGATCTGGGGCGTTACTTCGCGATTCTGCCGTCAGCGGGCTTGTACACCGTCGCGAGTTATTGCGAGGCACACGCAGGCAATCCGGTTCCTTCCGGCTTCGCATACAACAGCGGCACGAACGCCGAGTTCCTCACCGTGGAGCAGATCAGGTCCCTGATCCGCGAGCAGCTCGACTCCGGTTTCCAGGTCGGCTGAAATGATTCCGTACGGACGCCAGGACGTCACCCAGGCCGATATCGATGCGGTCGTCGAGGTCCTTCGATCCGACTTCCTGACCCAGGGCCCGATGGTTCCGCGCTTCGAGCAGGCGGTGGCGCACCATGCCGGCGCGAAGCACGCGATTGCCGTCAACAGTGCGACCTCTGCGCTGCACATCGCTTGCCTTGCCCTGGGTATCGGGCCCGGCGATTGGCTGTGGACCAGTCCGATCACCTTCGTCGCGTCCGCGAATTGCGCGCTGTACTGCTGCGCCCGGGTCGATTTCGTCGACATCGATCCGCGGACCTACAACCTCTGCCCCGTGGCGCTGGAGCGCAAACTGGTCGACGCGGAGAAGACCGGACGATTGCCCAAAGCGGTCGTAGCCGTGCACCTGTGCGGCCAGCCCTGCGACATGCGGGCCATCCATGCGCTGGCGCAACGGTTCGGCTTCAAGGTCATCGAGGATGCCTCGCACGCGATCGGCGGAAGGTATCTGGACGAACCGATCGGCAACTGTCGCTACAGCGATATCGCCGTATTCAGCTTCCACCCCGTCAAGATCATCACTACCGCCGAAGGCGGGATGGCGATGACCAACGACGATCGGCTCGCAGGACGAATGAATTTGTTCCGGAGCCATGGAATCACCCGGGATCCCATGCTGATGACGCATGAACCCGATGGGCCCTGGTACTACCAGCAGATCGAGCTTGGCTACAACTACCGCATGACGGATGTGCAGGCGGCGCTTGGGTTGAGCCAGATGCGGCGCATCGACGACTATGTCTCGCGCCGGCATGCCATAGCGCGTCGCTATGACCGGATGCTTTCCGACTTGCCTCTCGTGATTCCGTTCCAGCACGTGGACGGCTATTCCGGCCTGCACCTGTACGTCATTCGCCTCGACCTGGAACGCATTCGCCGTACTCGCCGCGACGTGTTCTGTCTGCTGCGCGAGAACGGCATCGGGGTCAATCTGCACTACATCCCGGTGCACACGCAGCCCTACTACCAGCGCCTTGGCTTCAAGGTGGGCGACTATCCCGAGGCCGAGCGCTACTATTCGGAGGCGATCAGCCTGCCGATGTATCCGACGCTGCAAGACGAGCAGGTCGTGCATGTCTGCGAGCGGCTGGCCGCGGCATTGAAGGGCTGAGTTGCGCAGAAACATGACCACGAAGGAGCGGCAGGACTGGAGTCGGTTGAAGTCAGCCTGGACTGGCTTCTTCAAGCAGGCTCCAACCGGGTACGCCGATCGATGGTGGAAATTCGTTGAATGAGCGTGAACATTTGTCCATCCCCCGACCTTGGTTCCTTGACTGACCTCCTGTTGAAGGCGCTGGCGGATGCCGGTCTAAAGGCAAGTCTGCGTTCTGCAGACCGTGCGGATTGGCTGGACGCGTCCGCACGAGTGGACTACCTGCCTGTCGACTACTCTGGGGCCATGATCGACTATCAGTTGGAGTACTGGTCCGGGAACAGCCAGCCAACGACTGACATCTCGCTGACCCTGATGCATAACTATCGCCCCAGTGCGTTGTGGCCCTTGTCGGCGACGATCGATTCCAATGGCAAGTGGCGTATTGGTAGCAATGGAGGAGCAATGCTACCGCCCCTCTTTGTAAGCGGCATGGCACGCAAATCCACGAAATCAATTGTCGAAGGATCCCTCGCTTTCCTTCGCAGTGTTTGCGAGTCAATCGGGCAAGACCGAATTCATGGCGCAGAGGCATACTCGGATGCGTTGGGGCTCAGCGAATGGCATGAACGAATGATGCATGCTGGGGCGATCCCGGAGCTCCGCCATGACCTTTTCCTGGATGTCTCCCGTCCCATGACAGACATCTGGACAAGCTTTCGCAAGAGTTGCAAGACGCGAATCGCATCAGGCGACAAGTTGTGGAGAGTTCAGATCGTGAGGACTGCAGACCCCGGACAATGGGACGAATTCCGCCTGCTGCATCATGCCGTGGCTGGCAGGGCGACCCGTTCCGATGAAAGCTGGCGGTTGCAGCACGACGCGATCGCGTCGGGGGATGCGTTTTTTGTATGCCTTCGGGACGATGTGGGCCGGATGGTCGGCGGCGGTTTGTTTCATGTCACGCCGAGCGAAGGCTTGTATGCGGTCGCCGCCTATGACCGGGCCCTGTTCGACAAGCCGCTCGGTCATGTCGTCCAGTTTCATGCGATACAGGAGATGAAACGTCGCGGTGTCCGCTGGTATAAGCTCGGTGCTTGCGTTTATCCGACAGACACGCCGTCGCCGAGTGAGAAGGAGATGAGCATTTCTCATTTCAAGCAAGGTTTTGCTTCTCATCTTTTCCCCCGTTATCTGACCCGATATGAACTCAAGCCAAGCTGACTTCGTTGCATTGTCTGTGGATTGCTTTGACACGCAGTACAAAGAACGGGGCATGCGCTCACAGCGTAGTTACCCCAATGAGTCTCTGATCCAGTTCCTGGCGAGTCGTTACTTCCAGTTGCCTATGGAATTGAGGCGCCAGGTCAGGTTGCTGGAGGTGGGCAGTGGCAGCGGCGCCAATCTGTGGATGATGGCGAAGGAAGGCTTTGAGGTCCACGGAGTCGACAGCAGCGCTACCGGCCTGGAACTGGCGCGCAAGCATCTTGCCGACAAATGGAACGTGTCGGCCGAGCTCAGGCAAGGCAGTTTCACTGCACTGCCATATGAGCCACACAGTTTCGATGCGGTCGTGGATGTTGTCAGCCTTCAGCACCTTTCGCTCGAAGATGCGAC
>DATHOV010000006.1:0-6744 GCA_035484515.1 Lysobacteraceae bacterium | reverse complement strand
GAATCGCGCGAACTCGTCGACCCGTTCGCCGAAGTCGAATCCATCCGCGCGCAGTTCCGCGTTCCGCGCATGCCCGAGTTGCCCGCGTTCACCGGCGGCCTGGTCGGCTACTTCGGATTCGAGACGATCGGCTGGATCGAGTCGCGCCTTGCCGGCACCCACGACAAACCCGACCAGCTCGGCACGCCCGACGCGCTGCTGATGCTGTCCGACGAAATCGCGGTGTTCGACAATCTCAAGGGCCGGCTGTACCTGATCGTGCATGCCGATCCCGCGCAACCGCAGGCCCATGCGCGGGCGCGGCGCCGGCTCGACGAACTCGTGCACCGGCTGCGCCATTCCGGGCGCAGTTATCCGGACATGCTCGCGCCCTCGGCCTTGCAGGAAGAGGACTTCGTTTCGGGTTTCACCGAGGAAGGCTACAAGGCCGCGGTGCGCACTGCGCAGGAAGCGATCCGCGCCGGAGAAGTATTCCAGGTCGTGCTGTCGCAACGCATGTCGGTGCCGTTCCGCGCGCGGCCGGTCGATGTCTACCGCGCCTTGCGCGCACTGAATCCGTCGCCGTACATGTATTTCCTCGATCTAGACGGTACCCAGGTCGTCGGCTCGTCGCCGGAAATCCTCGTGCGCCTGAAGGGCGGCACCGTCACCGTGCGCCCGATCGCCGGCACGCGTCCGCGCGGCGAGACCCACGACGAGGACATCGCGCTCGAAGCCGACCTGCTCGCCGATCCGAAGGAACGCGCCGAGCACCTGATGCTGATCGACCTCGGTCGCAACGATGTCGGCCGCGTCGCCGTGCCGGGCAGTGTGAAGGTCGGCGAGCAGTTCGTGATCGAGCGCTATTCGCACGTGATGCACATCGTCAGCGAAGTCACCGGCACCCTGCGCGAAGGGCTGAGTTATGCCGACGTGCTCAAGGCTGCGTTTCCCGCCGGCACCGTCAGCGGCGCGCCGAAGATCCGCGCGCTGGAGATCATCCGCGAACTGGAGCCGGTCAAGCGCAACATCTACGCCGGCGCGATCGGCTACATCGGCTGGTGGGGCGACGCCGACACCGCGATCGCGATCCGCACCGCGGTCATCCACGACGGCCGCCTGCACGTGCAGGCTGGAGCAGGAATCGTCTACGACTCCGATCCGCAGAAGGAATGGGAAGAGACCATGAGCAAGGGCCGAGCCCTGTTCCGCGCGGTGGCGCAGGCAGCGCAGGGCTTGTGATCTTCCCTCTCTGCCAACAGGAGAGGGAGCCTGAAGCCCTTCGATCGCGTCGTTCCTTAACCAACCCCACCAGCTAAATTTTCCGTCATCTTCCGGCAAGCAGCCTGCGTTGACGCTTGGCGCATCGTGGCGCCACGTCGGGGCTCACCCTGACGGCGATCGAACCCAACCGACCTATTCAGGAGTTTCCCATGATCCGCAAGACCCTGCTCGCCCTCGCCCTCGTCGCCGTGACCGGCACCGCCTTCGCCCAGGCTTCTGGCTCGATGGCTTCCGACAGCGGCATGGCGGCTTCTCCGGCCGCTTCGACCACCAAGGCCCCGGCCAAGCATCACCACAAGAAGCACGTCGCCAAGAAGGCCGCCGCTTCGCCGATGGCTTCCGACTCGGGCATGGCCGCCCCGGCTTCCGACGCTTCGGGCAAGTAAGGCTTCAGCTGCAGAAACACCGGATATCCGCGCCGGTTCGCCGGCGCGGTATCCTGCGGGGGTACGCACGGAGGCTTGATGCGCATCCTCATCGTCGAAGACGATCCCCACACCGCCACCTTCATCGCGAAGGGCCTGACCGAAGACGGGCACACCGTCGACCAGGCCGACAACGGCCGCGACGGCCTGTTCCTCGCCACCACCGAATCTTACGACGCCATCGTCCTCGACCGCATGCTGCCGGCCGTGGATGGACTCACCGTTCTGCGCACCCTGCGCGGCGCCGGCAATGCGACGCCGGTGCTGGTGCTGACTGCGCTGGGCGACGTCGACCATCGCGTCGAAGGCCTGCGCGCTGGCGCCGACGACTACCTCGTCAAGCCCTTCGCTTACGCCGAACTGTCCGCCCGCATCGACAGCCTGCTGCGCCGTCGCCAGTCGGCCAGCACCGAGACGACCGAATTGCGCGTGGGCGACCTCGAGCTGAACCTGCTCACCCGCGAAGCCCGACGCGCCGGCCGCACGATCGAACTGCAGCCACGCGAATTCCGCCTGCTCGAATACCTGATGCGCCAGGCCGAGCGCGTCGTGACGCGCACCATGCTGCTCGAGGCGGTGTGGGACTACCACTTCGACCCGCAGACCAACGTGATCGACGTGCACATCAGCCGGTTGCGCCAGAAGATCGATCGTCACCACCCCAAACCGCTGCTGCACACCGTGCGTGGCGCGGGTTACCGCCTCGGCGTGCGTGAATAGGCTGATCGGAGCGCTGACCGCGCGTTCGACCAGTGCGCGCCTGGCGCTGGCCATCGCCGGGCTCTTCCTGCTCTTCTACCTGCTGCTCGGCGCGGGCCTGTACTACGCGGTTTCGCAGATCTTCGCGCAGGACCTGCACGAGGTAATCCGCCTCGACAGCGCCGATCTCGTCGAGCTGTACCGCGAATCCGGTTATGCCGGCCTGCGTACGGAAGTCGCCGAGCGCACGGCCGCACCCGACGACGACAACGCGGTGTACGAACTGATCGGTCCGCGCGGCCAGCTCGTCGCGGGCGAGTTCGCGAGCCTGCCCGAGGCCGCGCGCCGGGGCGATGGCTGGGTCGAGTTCGACGAGCACAACGAGGACGGCTTCGTGCGCGTGGTCGCCAAGCTGCAGAAGCTCGACGGCGGCAGCCTGCTGCTGACCGGCCGCCGCAGCCGCAACCAGGAGCGCTTCGAGGCGCTGGTGCGGCGCACCTCATGGTTCGCCCTGCTGGCGGCGGCCGGACTCGGCGGCCTGATCGGCTGGATCACCGCGCGCTGGGTCGCGCGCCGGCTGGAAAGCACCTACGATATCACCCGCCGCGTCGGCGCCGGCGAGCTCGCGCTGCGCATTCCAGAGGACGACAGCGACGATTCCTTCGACCGCCTCGCCAAGCGCATCAACGCGATGCTCGACCGCATCCAGGAACTGCTCGACGGCGTGCGCCACGCCACCGACCACATCGCCCACGACCTGCGCACCCCGCTCACGCGCCTGCGCAACCGGCTGGAGGACATGCGCGACCGGCACTTCACGGCCGACCAGTTCGCGCTCGAACTCGAGGCGGCCACTGCCGAGACCGACCAGTTGCTCGCGACCTTCGGCGCGCTGCTCCGGCTCACCCGCATCGAGGCGCAGACCGCGCACGCGGACGATCCGGAGTTCGCGCTCGAACCGGTGGTGCTCGATGCGGCCGAGCTGTACGCGCCGATCGCGAGCGAACGCGACATCGTGCTCGACGCACAGACCTCGCCGTGCAAGTTGCGCGGCGACGCCGACCAGTTGTTCCAGCTCGTCGCCAACCTGCTCGACAACGCACTCAAGTACGCCGCAAGCGGAACCCGCGTCAGCCTGAGCCTGTTCGACGACGGCGAAGCGGTGCACCTGATCGTCGGCGACCACGGCGCCGGCATTCCGGTGAGCGACCGCGAGCGCGTGTTCGACCGTTTCGTGCGGTTGGAGGAGCATCGCGGTTCGGTCGGCAGCGGCCTCGGCTTGAGCCTGGTGCGGGCGATCGCACACCGTCACGGCGGCACCATCTCCCTCGAGGACAATTCGCCCGGCCTGCGCGCGCGCGTGCGCCTGCCGCACGCGGCGGGCTGACGGGGGATCCAGTCCCCGGTCAGTCCGGATAGCTTGTGTTCACCGCGAGCACGGCGTCGAGGTTCTCGAACAGCTTCTCGACAATCTCGCCGTCCAGGTGATTGCCGGCGCCGGCGCGCATGTAGGCGACCACTTCCTCCAGCGGCCACGCGGGCTTGTAGCAACGGACATGGGTGAGCGCGTCGAACACGTCGGCCACCGCGACGATGCGCGCGTGGGGATGGATGTCCTTGCCCCTGAGCCCCTGCGGGTAGCCGCTGCCGTCCCACCGTTCGTGGTGCTGGTGGGCGATCGTCGCCGCCGCTTCGAGGATCGGGCGTTCGGAGCCCTTGAGGATGTCGTGGCCGATGGTCGGGTGCTGCTGCATGATCTTCCACTGCGCCGCATCGAGCTTGCCCGGGTTGAGCAGGACGGTGTCGGGGATCGCGACCTTGCCGATGTCGTGCATCGGCGAAGCGCGGCGGATCAATTCGGCTTCTGCTTCTTCGTATCCCAACGCCTTCGCGAGCAGGTAGCAGACCTCGGCCATGCGCCGCACGTGGTTGCCCGCCTCCGCCGACCGCGATTCGACGACGTTGCCGAGCTTGTTGATCAGTTCGGCCTGGGTGTCGAAGATTTCCCTGTTGAGCAACAGGTTCTCGAACGCCAGCGAAACGTGGGTCGAAAAGATGTCGATCAGGCGCAGGTCGAGGTCGTCGACGTCCGACACGCCGTTGAGGTAGAGCAGCGACGCGGCGACGTGCTGCGAGGGGAAATAGCCGACGAAGCAGTCCTTGTGCAGGATGTGCCGCTGCGCCTGCTCGGCGAGCTGCAGGGCCTGGACGATCTCGGGCACGATCTCGCCGTTTTCGTCCAGGCAGTTGCCGACCGCAGCGAGCACCTCATAGCGCGACTTCGCGTGCACGGCGCTCAGGCGGACGAGCACGCCGCGTTCGTCCAGATGCAGCAGCGAGGCCACCTGCTGCAGCAGGCCGCCGGCGAACTCGCGCATCGAATGCTGCTCGAGCACGTGCGCGGATGCGGCGATCACCGTCTCCAGGCCGATGCGGAAGCGCTCCTCGTGCCGGCGCGCCGCATCGATGCGCATGATGTCGCGGTAGGCGCGCAGGGCCGAGAACACGGTGGTGAACAGCTTCTTGCGGTCGAGCTCGGTCTTTTCCTTGTAGTCGTTGATGTCGTATTCGACGATGACGCGCTCTTCCGGCGCCTGCCCGGGCTGGCCGGTGCGCAGGACGATGCGGGTGAAGTGGTTGCTAAGGTCCTGGCGCATCCAGCGCGCAAGCTCGAGGCCTGCGGTTTCGTTCTCCATCACCACATCGACGATCGCCAGCGCGATCTCCGGTTCCTTGCGCAGGAACTCGCGCGCCTGCGCGGCGCTGTAGGCGTGCAGGAATTCCAGACCGCGGCCATCCAGCTCGAAACGCGACAACGCGAGCTTGGTGATGGTGTGCACGTCGGGCTCGTCGTCGACCAGCAGAACCCGCCAGCGTGTGGCGACAGCCGTTGAGGGGGCGGTTGCGTCTTGCTTGGCAAACATGCGGAGTCACCGTGGCTTGTGGTCAGCGGGATGCGGCCTCGCGACAGCCTACACCCACCTGCGCAGGCCGGTGCCGTGACGCGCTTCCCCGTTTGGTCGCCTGCCATCATCTCCCATCGGCGCGCCCGGAGCGCCTGTGCGGAGCGTGGTGGACATGAATTTTCCGTCATGTTCCGGCAAGTCCGACCGGCTGGGGAACGGCGCATCGTGGCTCTTGCCGGCGCCTGTGCCGACGTGTCGTCCACGATCTTGAGGAAACCCCATGAAAATCCGTTCCGCCCTGCTGGCTTTTGCCTTGTCCGCGCTCGCCGGTAGCGCATTCGCGCAATCCAATGCTCCCGCCCAGCCCGCCACTCCGGCTGCGCCCGCTGCTCCTGCAGCCGCACCCGCAACTCCCATGGCAAGCCCTGAAGCAGGCACGCCGATGTCCACCCACCGCCATACGGCGGTACGTCATCGCGTGCGCCATGCGACGTGCACCCGCCATCGCAATGGCAAGTGCGTGCGCTGGTCGCACAGCCACCGCCATCCGATCCGCCATGCCGCACACAAGGTGGGGCATGCCATCCACCATGCGGCACACAAGGTCGGTCACGCCATCCATCACGCGGCGCAGAAGGTAAAGGGCTCGGACAACGATACTTCCGCGAGTCCCGCTTCGCCGGCGTCAGGCAAGTAATCGACAGGTAACTGCGCAAGCAAGCGTGGCAGATGATGGTTGCCGGCCGTGCCGGCAACCTCATCTGGCGAATGACTTGTCAGCTTCCCTGATTCTTCTGCAGCGTATCCACCGACACCAGGTGCTTTTGCAGCATGGCCAGGGACGTGCTCGCAAATTCGCGGGTGCTTGAATCGTGGGCATCGAGCGAGTTTCGCTCGTACAACTCGATGGCCTTGCGATGGTCGCTGTCCATCGTATCCAGGTAGGTACGGTCGAACAGCGCGCCCGACATCCTGGTCAGGCTGGCGGCCATCTGGCGGTCGGCCGCAGCCGGCGCTGGTTCGGACACCTTGCCCAGATCCATGAGTTCGCGGTTCATGGTGGTATGGTCATCGACGATCGTGCTGGCCAGGCTCTTGACCTCGGCGCTGCCCGACTGCGACATCGCGATCCGCGACAACATCACTTCACGCTCGCCCCCGGCCAAGGCTTCCTGGAAGAAAGCCTGGTCCGCGTTCGAGCCGGTCGGGTAAGCCGTATTGACCGGGTTGGCGCTGGTGGCGGTCGACGTCGTGTTCTGCGCATACGCGGAACCGACCAGCAGGGAAACGCATAGCAGTGCGATGGCGGCTTTCATTTCGAGCCTCCTTGGCTTCTGTCCGCCCGCAGGCGCGAGGCGCGACAAACCGGCTTCCGGCCGGCCCACTGCGATCTATAGGCTCCTTCGCCTTAGCGCATGGTGAATACGCGCGCCCAGCGGCTCAATGCCATT
>DATHOV010000005.1:0-5183 GCA_035484515.1 Lysobacteraceae bacterium | reverse complement strand
GATGCGATGGCAGCAGCAGGCCGACCACGACGAAGATCACCACGACCAGCACGATGGCGATCAGGAACTCAAGGATACGAATCATTCGCGGTCTCCAGGGAACGGGCTCACGCGGCCCATCCGGTTTGCGACGGCCGACGACGCAACGGCGACGCCAACCGTCGCGCATGCGCAGGGCGCAATCCTAGCAGGGAACGAAGCGTGCGGGCAGCCACCCCGCGACGATGATCATGCACGCGCCAAGGCCGGGCCCTGGTCAAGCACCCGCATCCGTGATGGCGGTCACCGAATTTCAGACCAGGCCGAGCTCGAATGCTTTGAGGACTGCGCGCGTGCGATCGCGCACACCAAGCTTGGAGAGTATGTTCGACACGTGGTTCTTGACCGTGCCCTCGGCCACGCGCAGCGAGTTGGCGATTTCCTTGTTCGAGAAGCCGCCGGCCATCAGCCGGAGGATCTCGGTTTCGCGCTCGGTCAGCGGATCGGGCCTTTCCAGGCTCACGAAGGCGTTGTTCATGTGCTCCAGCCCCGACAGCAGGCGCTGGGTGACGGCCGGCTGCACCAGCGAACCGCCATCAGCCACGGTCTGGATCGCGTTGACGAGTTGGTCCAGCGAGACGTCCTTGAGCAGGTAGCCACGCGCGCCGGCCTTGATCCCGGCCAGCACGAGCTGGTCGTCGTCGAAGGTGGTCAGGATGATCGTCGGCGGCAGCTGCCCCGACGTACCCAGCGCGCGCAGGGCCTCCAGCCCGGACATGTGCGGCATGCGCATGTCCATCAGCACGACATCGGGCTTGAGCTGCGGAATGAGTTCGACGGCCTGACGCCCATCGGCGGCCTCGCCGATGACCTCGATGCTGTCGGCCAAGGCCAACAGGGAGCGGATGCCCTGCCTCACCAGGGTCTGGTCGTCCACCAGACAGACGCGGATCATGCTGGATTCTCCGGGAATGGTGCGAAGCATCTCACGTCGGCTTGTCCATCGGCAGGGTCAGGGTGAGCGCGAAGCCCTGCCCGCGTGCGGTGGTGATGTCCACCGAGCCGGCGTGCTGGACGAGCCGCTCGCGCATTCCACGCAGGCCGTTACCAAGCGCAGGATGATCGGCGCCGCGGCCGTCATCGCTGGCGCAGACCTCGATGGCATCGCCGGACTGCCGGAAACGCAACCAGAGGTTGTTGGCCTGCGCGTGGCGGACCGCGTTGGTGATGATCTCTTGCGCGCAGCGCAGCAGCACGTTGGCGTGGTCGGGATCGTCTACCAGGAAGGGTTCGGGCATCTCCAGGTGGATCTCCGGCGCGAGCACGCCCTCGGTCAAGGTGCGCAGCGCGGTGCTCATGTCCACCGCGCCATCCTCGCGGAGCTGGCTGACGGCTTCGCGCACGTCGGTGAGCAGCAGTTTCGCCAGGGTGTGGGCCTGGCGAACGTGCTCCTGCACCTTGCCTTCCGAAAGGTGGCCGGCGACTTCGAGGTTCAGGCTCAGTGCGGTCAGGTGATGACCGAGCAGGTCGTGCAACTCGCGCGAGATGCGCATGCGCTCGCTGAGCCTGCTGCTCTCGGCGAGCAGGGCGCGGGTCGCGCGCAGCTCGTTGTTGAGCCGGCGCTGTTCCTCGCGTGCCTGTGCCTGCTGACGCGCTACCAGACTGGTGACGAACACGAAGCTGGAAAAGCCCGCGTACAGCAACGACTGCATCAAGGCCTCGATCGGCGGCAGATGCAGCCCGAGGATGAACATCGGCATCACTGCGAGCTGGCTGAGGACCAGCCACACGACACCGGTCGGAACCGGCAGCAGCCAGGGAAGCACGCAGGCGGCCACCATCTGCAGCACGCTGCCCAGGCCCGTCTTGCTGTAGTAACTGACCCCGATCGCCGAGCCGGTCAACAGCACCAGCAACGGCAGGTCGACAAACCCCGTGCGGCGAGCGCCCAGGCCCCGGGTCAGCCAGGCATAGCTCAAACCGAAGGCACCGTAGCAGGTCCAGCCGTACCAGCCCATCGGCTCTGTCTCGATCGACTGGTCGTTTAGGACAGGTGTCGACTGGTACCAGAGGTACAGCAGCGGGAATGCCACCATGGCCCAGGTGAACAGACCGGCATAGCGCAGGAGCTGGGTATGGCTGACTCGGCTGAACATGGTTGGATGATAGGCGTCGCCCTGCCCGAGCGTACGGGTCCAAAGTCATGGCCGGCGCCAATACGAGACCGACCACAAGATGTTGTGCATATCCGGCGGCCGAAGTGCATAATACGGTATAGGTGGGCACGACATAGGGAGCGTGGCCGCCCTGATCGGGAGTACGGGCTGCATGAGGATGGTTATCCGCGACGTGCGCGAGCACGAGCTGGATTCGGTACTTGCCCTGAACAATGCCGCTGGCGCCGGCATCCTCCCCATCGACGCCGAAAGGTTGCATTTCTTCTGGCGCCACGCCGCCTATTTTCGCGTCGCAGAAGCCGACGGCCATCTCGCCGGTTTCCTGATCGCCCTGATGCCGGACGTGGACTACGACAGCCCGAACTTCATCTGGTTTCGCGAACGCTATCCCGAGTTCGTCTATATCGACCGCATCGTGATCGCCGGCGAGCATCGTGGCGCCGGTCTCGGCCGCGTGTTCTACGCCGACGTGCAGAGCTTCGCCGAAGTGCGCACGCCAAGACTGGCCTGCGAAGTTTTCGTCAGTACCGGACGCGACCCTGCACTGCTGTTCCACGGCAGTTTCGGATTCCGCGAAGTCGGCCAACAAGTCATCCAGGGCCTCGGCCTGCGCGCCTCGTATCTGGTCAAGGACTTGTGCAGCTTTCCGTGGGTACGCGAAACCTATCTTCACGCCGATGCACAGGGACTGCCGGAGGTCGACTGGCTGCGCGCGCGTGCGCCGACCGATGCGGGAGCACGCGATGTTCCCACTCATCCCGTCGATCACCCCCCGCAACGCGCGACAGGCACCTGAATGGCCGCCACCGTCCCAGACTACGAACAGGCGGGCGAGCTGAAGATCGGCCAGGTTGGCATCGCCAACCTGCGTATCCGCACGCTTGACGTCGACAAGCTCGTCGCCGAGATGCGCGAGCGTGTGCAACGCGCGCCGAAATTGTTCGAACGCGCTGCGGTGGTGGTAGATTTCGGATCGCTCAGCCGTTGCCCGGATGCAGCGACCGCGCGCGCGCTCGTGCATGGCCTGCAACAGGCAGGCGTGTTGCCGGTCGCGCTCGCCTTCGGCACCACCGAGATCGAGAAACTCGCGCGCGAACTCTGCCTGCCCCTGCTCGCCAAGTTCCGTGCGCAGTACGAACGCGCGGGCGAAACGCCAGTACCAACGCCAGCTCCCGCTCCGGTCGAGCGCGTGGTCGAGCCTGCGCCGGTTGCGCGCGAAGCCGCCGCCGCGCCGCCACCGCCTGAGCCCATTACTGCAGCGCCCAGTGGGCCGGGCATGGTGCACACCACGCCCGTGCGTTCGGGCCAGCAGGTGTACGCGCAGCAGCGCGACCTCACGATCTGCGCCGCGGTGGGCGCGGGAGCGGAAGTGATCGCCGATGGATCGGTGCACATCTACGGGCCGCTGCGCGGACGCGCGCTCGCCGGCGCCCTTGGCAACACGAATGCGCGCATCTTCTGCCGCGAGTTCCACGCCGAGCTCGTCGCAGTGGCGGGAAACTACAAGGTGCTCGATGAAATACCGGCCAACCTGCTCGGGAAGGCCGTTCAAGTGTGGTTGCAGAACGACAAACTACACATCGAGGAATTGATCTGATGACCACCGAAAACGAGACCCCGATCATGGACCCCATCACGCCATCCTCCACGACGCACGGATCGCACGTCGATACGCCCATCGCTTCATCTCCGGTGGCCGAAACCGCTGCGCCCGATATGCAAGCGGCTGCCGTCGTGGCAACGCCTCCGGCGCCCCAGCCCGTCACGCCCAAGGTGGAACGCAAGAACCTCGCCGAAGTCATCGTCGTCACCTCCGGCAAAGGCGGCGTCGGCAAGACCACGACCAGCGCCAGCCTCGCCTGCGGCCTCGCGCGCCAGGGCAAGAAGGTCGCCGTGATCGACTTCGATGTCGGTCTGCGAAACCTCGACCTGATCATGGGTTGCGAACGCCGCGTGGTGTACGACTTCGTCAACGTCATCCACGGCGAATGCACACTGCGTCAGGCATTGATCAAGGACAAGCGCTTCGACAACCTCTACGTACTCGCCGCATCGCAGACCCGCGACAAGGATGCGCTCACCAAGGAAGGCGTCGAGAAGGTTCTCGCCGATCTCGGCGACGACGGGTTCCAGTTCATCGTCTGCGATTCGCCCGCCGGCATCGAGAAAGGCGCCTTCCTGGCGATGTACTTCGCCGACCGCGCGGTGGTCGTGGTGAATCCAGAGGTCAGTTCGGTGCGCGACTCCGACCGCATCCTCGGCCTGCTGGCGAGCAAGACGCGACGTGCCGAAAGAGGCCAGCGCGTGAAGGAACACTTGCTGCTCACGCGCTACAGCCCCAAGCGCGTGGAATCCGGCGACATGCTCTCGATCAAGGACGTGCAGGAGATCCTCGGCCTCGAAGTGGTCGGCGTGATCCCCGAAGCGCCTGAAGTGCTGCAGTCGTCGAACTCCGGCGAGCCGGTCATCCTGTCCGTCGATTCGCAGGCCGGGCAGGCCTACGACGATGCGGTTGCGCGACTGCTCGGGCAAAAAAGGGAGTTGCGTTTCACCACGGTCGAGAAGAAGGGTTTCTTCTCCAAACTGTTCGGAGGTTGAACATGGGCCTGTTCGATTTCCTCCGCGGCAAGAACAAGAACACCGCCTCGATCGCCAAGGAACGCCTGCGCATCATCGTCGCGCAGGAACGCACCTCGCGCGGCACGCCGGACTACATCCCGATGCTGCGGCGCGAGCTGCTCGAAGTGATCCGCAAGTACGTCAAGGTGGACTTCGATGCGGTCAAGGTCGACCTCATCAAGGAAGGTGACCACGACGTGCTGGACATCTCGGTGGCGCTGCCCGAAAAGGGCGAGATGACGGCGGAGCCGGTGGCGGGCTGATGCGTTTTCGCTGACGCTTCCGGCATGCGTGCCGAGTCGGGACGCGCATGCCCATGAGGTGAAGGCGGAGTCTTCTGGCCAGTTGCCAATGTTCGCTACACTCGAAAGACATCCTGCAACAAGTTGTCATCCCCGGATCAAGTCC
>DATHOV010000004.1:0-2246 GCA_035484515.1 Lysobacteraceae bacterium | reverse complement strand
CACGCCCCTGGCGCGCATCGCTTCCACCGTGTCGTAGATGTTGTCGGTGAAGCAGGCGATATGCTGGATGCCTTCGCCGTGGTATGCGTCGAGGTATTCGTTGATCTGGCTCTTCGGATCGTTCGATTCGTTGAGCGGGATGCGCACGATCCCGTCCGGCGCGGTCATCGCTTTCGACACCAGGCCGGTCTTGAGGCCCTTGATGTCGAAGTAGCGGAGCTCGCGGAAGTTGAACAAGCGCTCATAGTAGTCCGACCACTTCTGCATGTTGCCGAAGAACAGGTTGTGGGTGAGGTGGTCGATGAAGGTCAACCCGAATCCGATCGGATGCTGGTCGGCGCCCGGAATCGGTGCGAAGTCGGTGTCGTACATGCTGCCCGCATCCCCGTAGCGATCGACCAGGTACAGCATGCAGTCGCCGATGCCCTTCACCACCGGCGCGTCGACGATCCTGCTCGAAGCCTTGTGGGTGATCGTCTCGCCGCCGTTGCCCAGGACGGTATCGAGCACCTCCGTCGCCGGCTTGTTGAACCGGATCGCGAAGCCGCAGGCGCAGGGACCGTGCGCTTTCGCGAAGTCGGCGGCGAACGAATCCGGGTCTTCGTTGATCAGGAAGTTCACGCCGCCTTGGCGGTACACGGTGATCGGTCGCATCCTGTGGCGCAGCACGGCGGTGAAGCCCATGCGCTGGAACAAGGCGTGCAGCGCATCGACTCCGGCACGGTCCGGCGCGGCGAACTCGACGAACTCGAATCCGTCGATGCCCATCGGATTGGCGAAGGTGGTCGGCTTCATGCCGAGGTTGGGCTGCACGGACTGCGTCGAACTGGAAGGCATCGTGGCGCTCATGGCGGACTCGCGAGGCTTGCGGAAGTGGGATCGTTAATATAGTTTCATATGAAACCAACCGCAAGTTACGTTGTTCGGCGCCCGGAGAAATACCCGGAGACGAAGCGTTCCGCGGCTCTTTCAACGCGTGGCCCATCCATGCCATCGCACGGCACCTCCGACCATGAACCATCCTGACCCTCCCGAGCACGCCGTCCTCGAACTCGACCGTTTCCTGCCCTATCGCCTCTCGGTCCTCTCGAACCGGATCAGCCAGGACATCGCGCGCCTGTACGCCGAGCGGTTCGCGCTCAGCGTGACCGAATGGCGGGTGATTGCGGTGCTCGGCCGCTACCCGGCGCTGTCGGCGAACGAAGTGGCCGAGCGTACGGCGATGGACAAGGTCGCGGTCAGCCGCGCTGTCGCCAGTCTGATCCGAGACGGCCGGCTGAAGCGCCGCACCCATGGGCACGACCGGCGGCGCTCGGTGCTGGCGTTGTCGGCGAAGGGCTACCGGATCTACGACGAGGTCGTGCCGCTCGCACTGCAATTCGAGCGTGAGCTGCTTTCCGGATTGAACCCCGACGAGCAACACTGGCTCGCACGCATCCTCGACCGGCTCGAAGCCGCCGAAAGCGCGCAGGCGCATTGACGCCTGCCATGACCGATTTCCGGCACAGCACGGCCGATTTGCTCGCCGCGATGCGGCAGGCGCAGGCGACACGCGACTTCGACGGTGCCGAACGCATTGCCGAGGTGATCTGCGTGCGCGAGCCCGCGCAGGAGGACGCAGTCGGGTTTCTCGTAGGGCGCGCCTTGGCGCGCACCGACGCGCTGCGCGCACTCAACGTAGCGCGCAGCGGCGTGCAGGCGAACCCGGACTCGGCGCGATTGCAGTTCCAGCATGGCCTTGCGCTGGGTGCATCCGGCCAAATCGATGCGGCATCGCAGGCATTTGCGCTCGCCCACGTGCGCGATCCGGGCCTTCTGGTCGCACCACTCTGGCAAGCCGATTGCGAAATGGCATTGGGTCGCCACGACGATGCCCAGCGCTGCCAGTTGCGCGCGCTCGGCATCGCCGAACGCCATGGCCTGCTCGCGCGCGATGCCAGTCTCGCGCCGCCCGTGCGCGAGCGCCTTGCGCGCGCGCTGGTGGCCGCGCAAGGTGCGCGACGCAACGCGATCGAGGCGAAGCTCGCACCGTTGCGTGAAGCGTCCGGCGCGGCATCCATGGCCCGCATCGACCGCGCCCTGCTGCACGTCTATGGCGGCGATGCGCCCATACCGGCCCATCCCTTGCAGCATCCGAGCCTGCTGTTCGTTCCCGGGCTGCCCGACCAGGCGTGGTTCGAGCGCGGCCAGTTTCCGTACCTGCGCGAACTCGAAGCCGCGACCGACACGATCCGTCAGGAACTGCT
>DATHOV010000003.1:0-5871 GCA_035484515.1 Lysobacteraceae bacterium | reverse complement strand
AGAAGAACTGGTCGCAGGTGGTCCTCGGCGCGATCGGGGATGGCGTGATCAGCCTCGATGCGACCGGTATCGTCGACTACATCAATCCGGCCGCCGAACGCATCACCGGCTGGGCGCGCGATGCGGCCACCGGTTCGCACGTGGCGCAGGTGCTGCCCCTGATCGGCGTGCGCGAGCCGCCCATGGATTCGGATGCGGCCGCATTGTCGGCCTGGTTCCACAGCTCGACCGAGGCGAACACCACCTTGCGCATGCGCGACGGCGTCGAGCGCGAGGTGCAACTGGCGGTCTCGGTGGTGATGGACGGACAGGGCGGCCCGAAGGGGCTGGTGCTGACCTTCCGCGACATCTCGCAGACGGCGACCCTGATGCGCGAACTCGCGCATCGCGCCAGCCACGATCCGCTGACCGGGGTGTTCAATCGCGAGGAATTCGAGCGCCGTCTGAAGCGCCTGCTCGGCGACGCCCAATCGGGCGGCGGTCCGCATGCGGTGTGCTTCATCGATCTCGACCAGTTCAAGCTCGTCAACGAAACCTGCGGGCACGCAGCCGGCGATGCCCTGCTGAAGGAAATTGCAGGGATGCTGCATGTGCTGGTCGGCGACGACGACGTGCTCGCGCGCCTCGGCGACGACGCCTTCGGCCTGCTGCTGCCGCAGATGACCGCGAACCGGGCGATGCAGGTCGCGCAGCAGGCGGTGGGCGCGATCGAGCGCATGCGCTTCGGTTGGGGCGACCGCCATTTCGCGGTAAGCGGATCGGCCGGCGTCGCGTCCATCGCGGCGGACGCGCACGGCATCGACGACGTGCTGGTCGCAGCGGAGGCCGCATGCCAGGTCGCGAAGGAAGGCGGCCGCAACCGCGTGCACCTGTTCGAGCCGTCGGATGTCGATGTCGCCCACCGTCACGGCGAGATGCGCTGGGTGCCGCGCCTGGAAGCCGCACTGGAAGTCGGCGATTTCCAGTTGATGTTCCAGGACATCGTGCCGACTGCGACCGGATCCGCCAGTGGACGCCACCTCGAAGTGCTGATCTGCCTGCCCGATGCGGCCGGCAGGCTGGTGTCGCCAGGCGAGTTCCTGCCGGCCGCGCGGCGCTACGGCCTGATGGGCCGCATCGACCGCTGGGTGACCGCGCAGGTCGGCGAGTGGCTGCACTGGCGCGCAGGCACCGGGCACTCGCTGCCGGAACTGGTGACCATCAACCTGTCCGGCTCGTCGCTGGGCGATCCGCAGTTCCGCGACTTCGCCGAGGAACAGGCGCGCGCGCTGCCGGCGGGCGCCACGTTCTGCTTCGAGATCACCGCTGGCGAAGCGATCGCCAACCTCACCGAGGCGAGCGAATTCATCGGCCGGATGAAGCGTCACGGCTGCCAGTTCGCGCTCGACGACTTCGGCTGCGGCCTGGCCTCGTTCGCCTACCTGAAACGGCTGCCGGTCGACTACATCAAGATCGACGGCGAGTTCGTGAAGGAGGCGGCGACCGATCCGGTCAACCTCGCGATGGTCGAGGCCATCCACCGCATCGGCAAGGTGATGGGCCTGAAGACGATCGCCGAGCGGGTCGAGAGCGAAGCGGTGTTCGAGCGCATCCGCGCGATCGGCGTGGACTATTGTCAGGGTTACCACTTCGGCGGATTGCGGCCCCTGCTCAGCCTGGCCTGAGCGGCGTGCGCAGGGCCATCAATCAATCGGCGTGCTTGCGTGTCCTGGCGGTCTTGCCGCTCCTGCGCGCAGCGGCCTTGTACCTGCCCGATCTCACGCCCGGCTTGTAGCCGTCGCGCGCGGCGACGCGACGGGAAGGCGCTGCTGGCGCGCGACCGACTTCGTCGAGTCCGATCCAGTCCTGCTGCGGCAGGCCCAGCGCGCGATCCATGACCATCGGCATCAGCCCGCTCGGCACCGCGCTCTCCGAATTCCACAGCACCACCAGGCCGATGTCCTTGTCGGGCAGGAAGCCGATCATCGTGCGATAACCCTGCACCGCGCCGCCGTGGAAGACGAGCGTGTGGCCGGCGTAGGTGAAGATCCGCCAGCCGGTCGCGTACTGCGCATCGGTCAACCGTTCGCGACGCCATGGCGCGCCATGCAACTGGTCGACCGTCGGCACCAGCGGCGTGTGGATGTCGGCCAGCACGGCGGGCGAGAGCACGTCGGGGCGATGGCCCATCTGCGCGAGCAGCCACATCGTCATGTCGTGGATGCTGGTGTTGACGCCGGCCGCCGGCGGAATGCGGTAATAGGCTTCGCGCGGACGGATCGCCACCCAGCCGCCGCCGCCGTGCACATGCGGACGCGCCCAGCTCGGACTCGCCTCGAGCGCGTCGCGCCCGTAGCTGGAGTCGTACATGCCGAGCGGATGGAAGATGCGTTCCTCGACCTGGTGGGTGTAGAAATCGCCGGTGACCGCGAACACGACATCGCCGATCAGGCTGAAGGACACGTTCTGGTACGCGTAGCACGCGCCCGGCGCGCAGGCCATCGGCGCCTCGACGAGTTTCTGCACGAGCGTCTCGAACGGCACGTCGGCCTCGAGGTCGCGGTCGTAGGTGTTGCGGGTCAGACCGGCGCGCTGGCTGAGGATGTCGCGCACGGTCAGCATCTGCGTGTCCTGCGGAAGCTGGAACATGGGCAGATGGTCGGCGACACGCATGTCCCAGCCGAGCATGCCGTCCTGCACCAGCAGGGCCGCGAGCGTGGCCGCGAATCCCTTCGACAGCGAGGCGAGCCGGAACACGGTGTCGGTGGTGACCGGCTCCTTGCCGTACATTTCGGTGACGCCATAACCCTTCATCACGAGGACCTTGCCGTCCTGCACGATCGCCATCGCCATCCCGGGGATGTGCGCGCGATCGACCACTTCCTGCGCCATCGCATCCATCGCGCGCGCATCGTTCATGAAACTGGGTTCGTTCGCGGTCGGCGCGGGAGGCGACACGGATGCGGACGTGGTGGCATCGGGCTGGACGACGGGAGCCTGCGCGAGTGCGGTCGCGGTCAGGCAGGCGAGCGCGCACAGGGCGGCGCGCAGGAAGGCGGGGGACACGTTCGTTGCGGGCATGGGTGGTATGCTGCCGAGTAGCCTGCATTCTAGCGCGTCGAGGCTTGAAATCCCGTTACGGGATCGCAAGTTTCGGAGCTTCGGCGAAGTGCCGACGATCTCTCGGAGGAAATGGGCAATGGTCACGGTCATGGTGCTGCTGCTGATCTTTCTGCTGGTCGTCGCGGGCGTAGTCGTGATGTGGGGCATCGGCACCTACAACGGCCTGGTCACCGCGCGCAACGGCTACAAGAACGCCTTCGCCCAGATCGACGTGCAGCTCAACCGGCGCTACGACCTCATCCCGAACCTGGTCGAGGTCGCCAAGGGCTACATGAAGCACGAGAGCGAGACCCTCGAAGCGGTGACCGCCGCACGCGGCGCCGCAATGTCGGGCCTGTCCGCGGCCAAGGCCAATCCCGGCGACCCGAACGCCATGCAGCAGCTCGGCGCAGCCGAGGGACAACTCGGCGGCGCGCTCGGCCGGCTGATGATGGTGTCCGAGTCGTATCCGGACCTGAAAGCCAACCAGACCATGATGCAGCTCTCCGAGGAACTGACCTCGACCGAGAACAAGGTCGCGTTCGCGCGCCAGGCCTACAACGACTCGGTGATGAGCTACAACAACCGCCGCGAAGTGTTCCCGGCCAGCCTGATCGCCGGCGGCTTCCAGGCGGCGGCGCTGCTGGAGATCACCGAGCCCGTGAAGCGCGAGGCAGTGAAGGTCTCCTTCAGCTGAGTTGACGAGCAAATGATTGGACATCCTGTCCAATATTTGTACGCTGCGTCCGGCGGCCTGCAATTGTTCCCGACAATTGCAGGCACTTCCCACATCCATGTGGGTCGCATTCCGGACGCGGTTTCGTCGCGCCAGCGTGAACGCTGGCGCGACGCGCGGTTCATCCCTGGACCGCGACCTGACATGAGGTCGCTGCCATGGCGATGAACTTCTTCGAGCATCAGGCCGCCGCGCGACGCACGTCGAAGTGGCTGATCGTGCTGTTCGCGATGGCCGTCGTCGGCATCGTGCTGGCGGTGGACTTCGGCGTCTTCATCGCGGTGGCCGCGAGCAGCAGCGGCGACGACGACTCGGGCGGATCGATACCCGGCATCCTGTTCCTGACCACGGTCGCCACCGTCGCCCTGATCGGCATCTGCTCGATGGTGCGCACCGCCGGCCTGCGTGCGGGCGGAGGCAAGGTTGCCGTCGAGCTGGGCGCGACCCAGGTCTCCGAGGACACCAACGACCCGCAATACCGGCGCCTGCGCAACGTGATCGAGGAGATGTCGATCGCCTCGTGCGTGCCGGTGCCGGAGATCTACGTGCTCGAGCAGGAGGCCGGCATCAACGCCTTCGCTGCCGGCTGGTCGCCGACCAATGCCGCGATCACGGTGACCCGCGGCGCGCTCGACCACCTCAACCGTGACGAACTGCAGGGCGTGATCGCGCACGAGTACAGCCATGTCCTCAACGGCGACATGCGCCTGAACATCCGCCTGATCGGCATCCTGTTCGGCATCCTCGTGCTCGGCATCGTCGGCCGCAAGGTGTTGTTCGTGCGCGGCGGACGCGGTTCGAAAGGCGCCGGCGCCATCCTGGCGATCGCGCTGGTGCTGCTGATCGTCGGCTACATCGGCCTGTTCTTCGGCCGCCTGATCAAGGCCGGCCTGAGCCGCCAGCGCGAATACCTCGCCGACGCCTCGGCCGTGCAGTTCACCCGCCAGAGCGCGGGCATCGCCGGCGCGCTGAAGAAAGTCGGCGGCCTTGCGGACGGTTCGAAGATCACCGCCAACGACGCCGAGGAAGCCTCGCACATGTTCTTCGGCGACGGCGTCGGCTACGGCGCGCTGTTCGCCACCCATCCGCCGCTGGTCAAGCGCATCCAGGCGCTGGAGCCAGGTTTCACCGCGAACGCACTCGACGACCTTTCCGCGCGCTGGGCGCAGTCGCCGCCCGATGGTGCGCAGGAAGACGTGGCGCTGGGTTTCGCCGGCACGACTGCCCGGAGCCTGCCCTCCACGCAGGCGCAGATGGCCGTCACCTCCGCCGCCGTCGTCGCCCAGATCGGCAAGCCGCACGAAGGCGACTACGACCACGCCGGCACGATCGGCGAGGCGATGCCCGACGACCTGCAGGCCGCCGCACGCTCGATCGACCAGGCCATCCCGCTGGTCTTCGCCCTGCTGCTCGACACCGATGCCGGCGTGCGCACCCAGCAGGAAGCCGCGATCCGCCAGCGCCACGGCGACGCGATCCTCGCCGCCGCCAATGCGCTGAACGCGCAGACCGCACAACTGCACCCGATGCTGCGCCTGCCGCTGGCCTCGCTGGTGTTCCCCGTCCTGCGCCGACGCCCGCGCCCCGACCTCGACACGTTCATCGGTACGGTGGACGCGCTCACCCAGGCCGACGGCAAGGTCAGCCTGTTCGAGTATTGCTTGGCCTGCCTGCTGCATCGCCAGCTCACCGAATCGCTCGATCCCTCGGCGAACTGGACCGCGGGCCGCAAGAAACTGCCCGATGCGAAGAACGAGATCGCGCTGCTGCTCAGCACGGTCGCGCAATACGGGCAGGATTCGCAGGCCGAAGCGCAGCGCGCTTATGCCGCGGGCATGAACGCGGTGCTGCCGGAGACCAGCATCCCGTATGCGCCGCCGGGCGATGGCGCGAACGCGCTCGACAAGACGTGGGCGGTGCTCGACGCGCTCGATCCGATCGCCAAGTCGGTGTTGATCGAGGGCCTGGTTGCGGCGGTGAGCTTCGATGGCAAGGTGACGGTCGAGGAATCGGAACTGCTACGCACCGTGTGTGCGGTGTTGCATTGTCCGTTG
>DATHOV010000002.1:0-2340 GCA_035484515.1 Lysobacteraceae bacterium | reverse complement strand
GCGCGATGCCGTGGTCGAGTTGCAGCGCGCATTGAAGACGCAGGCCAGTTTTCAAACCCGGCATCGGCCGCGCCGGTTTGCTGGGTTTGTCAGCCCGGCCAGCACGCTCCGTCCGAGGCGTTCGCGAGACGCAATACATCGTCCAGCAACGCTGCCGCCGTGACTTGCGCGCCCGCTCCCGGGCCCTGGACGACCAGCGGCTGTTCGCGATAACGGTCGGACCAGATCGCGACGCGGTTGTCGGTGCCGGCGCCACCTGCTAACGGGTGGTCGGGCGGTAGCGACTCCAGGCCGACTCGCGCACGCGCAGCGCCATCGTCGCCGCATTCCAGTCGTGCGATGAAGCGCAGTTTCCCGCCGCTGCGGTACGCCCGCGCATAGCGCTCGCGCAGCGGCACATCGAGCGCAGGCAATGCGGCATCGACATCGCACCTTGCAAGAGCCGCAAGATTGGGCGGCACGAGCGAATCGACCTCCACCGCACCGGCTTCGAGTGGATGGCCCGATGCGCGCGCGAGGATCAGCAGCTTGCGACGCACATCCTCGCCGGACAGATCCTCGCGTGGATCGGGCTCGGTGTAACCGGCGTCGCGCGCCTGCCGCACCAGTGCGGAGAATGGACGCATGCCGTCGTAGCGGTTGAACAGCCAGGCGAGCGATCCCGACAGTACGCCGGCGATCGAATGGATGCGATCGCCACCGGCCTGCAATTCGCGCAGCGAGCGCAGCAATGGCAGCCCCGCACCGACTGTCGCCGAATCGCCATACCGCGCTCCGCCCTGTGCGCAGGCCGCGCGAATCGCGAGCCAGCGCGCGAGCGACGTACCCTGCCCGAGTTTGCAGGCGGTGACGACGTGGATGCCTTGGGCGAGCCAACGCGCATGATGATCCGCGACCACTTCACTTGCGGTTGCGTCGATCACGATTCGGGTACCTTTTCCGGCAAGCGTCGACGCAACCTGGTCGAGCGTGCTCGCCTGGGTCGCATACTTGAGTCGCAGCGCGACATCGTTCGCTACAAGCCCCTGCCGGGAGCTGGTCTCATGCCGCGAATTCGCCACGCGCACCAGACGCAAGCGCCGCGTCAGCGGCGCGCCAGCGAGCGCATCGAGCTTTGCGAGCAATGCCGTGCCGACCGTGCCGACGCCGAGCAGCGCAATGCGCACCGGCTCGGCATGCGCATTTGCAGTCTCATGCGTCGCGATGGGTGACGGCGCAGGTGCGCGATGCTCGATGGTGGCCGTGTTCAACACGACACCCGCTCGCGATCCTCGCCGACGGCTGCTGCATCCGCTGCCTCGAGCGCGCGCGCGAGCGCGAGTTCGATGTCGGCGGAAAGGTCGTCGATGTGCTCGATTCCGACCGACAGTCTCAGCAGTCCTTCGGAGATCCCCGCCACCTTGCGCGCTTCGGCGGACATCGAGGCATGCGTCATCGTCGCCGGATGCGCGATCAGGCTTTCCACGCCGCCGAGCGATTCGGCGAGCGTGAAGTGCTGCAAGCCTTCGAGGAAAGCTCGCACGGCCGGCACGCCTGCAGCGAGTTCGACGCTTAGCATTGCGCCGTAACCGTATTGCTGGCGCGTCGCGAGTGCATGCCCCGGATGCGCGATCAGGCCCGGATAGTGCACGGCGGCGACCGCCGGATGACGCGACAGCAATTCGGCAAGAGCTGCCGCATTCTCCTGATGCACGCGCAGGCGCGCATCGAGCGTGCGCAGGCCGCGCAGGGTCAGGAAGCTGTCGAACGGACTGCCGGTCAGGCCGAGCGCATTCGCCCACCACGCCAGTGTCTGCACGAGTGCCGTGTCCTTCGCGATCAGCGCACCGCCGACAACGTCGCTGTGGCCGTTGATGTACTTGGTCGTCGAATGCAGGACCAGGTCGACGCCGAGTTCGAGGGGCCGTTGCAGGGCCGGCGACAGGAAAGTGTTGTCGGCGAGCACCAGCGCGCCGACGCGGTGTGCGGCCTCGGCGACGAAGCGGATGTCGGTGACGCGCAACAGGGGGTTGCTCGGTGTCTCGATCCACACAAGCTTCGGCGGAACGCGCAGCGCCTCGGCGAGGGCACGCGGATCGGTGAAATCGACGGTGACGAGGATGAAGTGGTTTTTCTTCGCCAGCGCATCGAACAGCCGCCAGCATCCCCCGTAGCAATCGTGCGGCACCACGATGCGGTCGCCTGGCTCCAGCAGCGCGTTGAGGGCCAGGGCGACTGCGGCCATGCCCGTCGCGGTGACCACGCCACCGGCGCCGCCCTCGAGCTCGGCCAGCGCTTCGGCGAGCAGGTCGCGGGTCGGATTGCCGCTTCTCGTGTAGTCGTACCGGCGCTTCTGGCCGA
>DATHOV010000001.1:0-4078 GCA_035484515.1 Lysobacteraceae bacterium | reverse complement strand
AGCGAGATCAGGAACGCCACCAGGTTGAACGTGCCGTGCACGACGGTACCGTCGGCAAGCTTCGTGTAGAGCATGGGGCCGACCTGCAGGCCTGCCGGCAAGCCCAATGTTCCCTCTTTCACCAAGCCCCACAAGTCGGTGTGGTTGAGGAATTCGTTCGCGTAGCCCGACCATCCGACCGCGACTGCGGACGCGGCCACGGCGTATTCAAGGATCAGCGCCCATCCGACCATCCACGCGATCAATTCGCCAAGAACGGCGTAAGAATAGGTGTAGGCGGAACCCGCGACCGGCACCATCGCCGCGATTTCCGCATAGACGAGCGCGGTCAGCGCGCAAACGGTTCCGGCGATGACGAAGCTGTACATCATGCCCGGGCCAGCCTTCTGCGCCGCCACCGAGGTGAGCACGAAAATGCCGGTACCGATGATCGCGCCGATGCCGAGCATCATGAGTTGGAACCAGCCCAACTGGCGCTTCAGGCTTCTCTTTTCGGCTGTCGCCAGAATCAGATCGAGCGGTTTGACGCGAAACAACGACATACGAACTCCCCTGGAACGTGAGGTTTCGCCAGCGCGCAGGCGCCGCCGGAGTCCGCCCTGCGGACTGCGCGTTACCTTAGCCTGCGAGGGCGGGGGCCACAAGCGCCGCGGCGCGTCTGCGGCTATCCTGCCGGGCGCCTAGTACAGGTTCGCCTTCACATGGATGAAGCACGCCGCCGACTGGCCACCGCACTGGCCGACTACCGCGAGCGCTGGCCGGAGGAAACCGCTGTCGCGCACTTCGTGGACTTCCTCGCCGGACAGCCCGACGCCTTCGCACGCGAACTGGCAGTCGGGCATTTCACTGGATCGGCTTGGCTGGTCAGCGCGGACGGTTTGCGGGTGCTGCTCACGCATCACCGCAAGCTCGGGATGTGGCTGCAACTGGGTGGGCATGCCGATGGCGACACCGACCTGGCACGCGTCGCGCTGCGCGAGGCCGGGGAGGAATCGGGGCTGCACGGGTTGTCGCTCGAGCCGACGATCTTCGACCTCGACCGCCACCGCATCCCCGCGCGCGGTACCGATCCGGAGCATTGGCATTACGACGTGCGTTACGTTGTGCGCGTCGGTACGGACGAGAATTTCGTGGTCAGCGACGAGTCGCATGCGTTGGCGTGGAGGGAGATTGCCGGGATCGCGGGGGATGGAACGGCGGATGCTTCGGTGCGGAGGATGGCCCGGAAATGGCTCGGGCCGTTGCTTCCTCCCCTTCAAGGGGAGGATTGAGGTGGGGATGGTGTGGGCCTTGTCGCTGCGTCAAGGTGCCATGCGGTGGCGGTGGTATTAGCCAGAACCGAAGCTGCATCAGGATCCAGCTTCGCTTGTTGGCAGCCCCCGGGCCACCTTGCGGTTGCAAGCGGCGCGGGGCAGGCGCGAGGATGCGTCCATGCGAGGCCACCCGCTCGGCGTCCTGCCTCGCCCGAGTCTGATGCATGAGATGCCTTTCATGGCATCTCATAAGCGCATCAGACTCGACCCGCAAATTCCCCAGTCATCGTATTCACCCACACCCTCTCCCCATTCGCGATGTACTCCGGCACCTGGATCTCGATCCCGGTATTCAGCCGCGCGGGCTTCGGGCGCTTGGTGGCGGTGCCGCCCTTGAGTTCCGGGGCGGTCTCGACGACGGTCAGGGAAACGCTGGCCGGGATCAGCAGGCCCACCGGCGCCTCGTCGATGATCTGGATGTAGCACTCTTCCAGGCCTTCGGCGAGATAGCCGGCGTTGTCGCCGACGACATCGGCGTCGAGCTGGTACGGCGTGTAGTCCTCGGCGTCGAGGAACACGAAGGCCTCGCCGTCCTTGTACGAATACGTCGCCATCCGGCGCGTGAGTTCGATCTCCTTCACCTCGTCGTCGCCGCCGAGATTGAGATCGAACTTGATGCCGCCCGGCACGCTGTACAGCGTGAGCCGGATCTTCAGGTTGCCGCCACGACCCTGGGGCGAGCTGCGCTCGATGTCGCGCACCTGGTACACGGTACCGTTGTGTTCGACGACGTTGCCTCTCTTGGTTTCGGAAGCTCTCATGGAAAGTTTGCCTTGGAATTCTGGGGAGATTGCTTTGGAAGTGGCTTTGCCTTCGGGATCGGCGGAACCGGAACGAACTGGTGGGACAGGAGGAACTCGCGCTCGTGGCTGTGCGCATCGGCGAGCATGCGCGGATCCGGGTCGATGTCGCCTTCCTGGTCCTTGAGGTCGCGCGTGAGCAGGTGGCCGACGCCCGTGAACAGGTCGACCCTGCAGTCGACGTGCGCAGCACGCAGCTTGTCGCAGAACGCCTGCGCGCCGGCCGGCGGCGTGCGCGTGTCGGCGGTGCCTTCGACGATCAGCGTCGGCGGCGCGCCGGCGCCCGCATGCGCGAGCGGCGAATAGTCGACCGCCCGCTCGCGACCACGCATCAGTTGCGCATAGGGATCGTGCACGGTGTCGAGCACCGGCGAGACGAGCAGCATCAGGTCCGGATGCGTCGCCGCGCGGTCGCCGGTCGTGGCGGGGCAGGCGATCGTACCGGTCGCCGCGACGAGCTGACCGCCCGCCGAATCGCCGTAGCCGGCGACGTGTCTGGCATCGACGTGCAGCTCGGCCGCGTAGGTGTGCACCCATGCGAATGCTGCGCATGCGTCCTCGAACGCCGCGACCGGCGTTCGCCGGTCGTTCGCGAGCCGGTACTCGATCGCGATCGCGACGAAGCCCTGCGCCGCGAAGCGACGCGCGTCGTCGAAGTTCCATTTCGCGCTGCCGGCCTGCCAGCCTCCGGGATGGAACAGCAGGATCGCCGGTGCAGGCGGCGCGTTCTTCGGCAGCTTCCGCGCCGAGAACACGTGCGCGACGACGGGTTCGCCGTCGATGACGCGGTAGGGCATGTCGTGCGGTTCCATGGGCGCGGGCGGTTTGCCCTTTTCGGCGAATGCGCTGGTCGCAAACGCGAGTGCGACCACCAGCACGATCCCTCGCGTCGGCAACCAGCGTTTCGTCGATGCATCGCCGTTGGCCGCGGCACCTGCGGACACGCTGCGTTCGCGCCTGGCTGCGATCACTTCGGCGCCAGCCGCACCGCGCCATCCAGCCGGATCGTCTCGCCGTTGAGGTAGCGCGTGCGCAGGATGAAGGCGACGAGGTCGGCGAATTCCTCGGGACGGCCCAGGCGCGAGGGGAAGGGGATCGAGGCGCTGAGCGACTTCTGCACGTCGTCGGGCATGCCATCGACCATCGGCGTCCAGAAGATGCCCGGTGCGACGGTCATCACCCGGATGCCGAAGCGGGACAGTTCGCGCGCCATCGGCAGGGTCATGCCGACCACGCCGCCCTTCGACGCCGAATACGCGGCCTGGCCGATCTGGCCCTCGTAGGCGGCGACGCTTGCGGTGTTGACGATTACCCCGCGCTCGCCGTCCTCGCCCGCCTCGTTGTGCTGCATCAGCGCGGCGGCGGCCTTGGCGACGTTGAAGCTGCCGATCAGGTTCACCCCGACCGTGAGCGAGAAGTTCTTCAGCGGCATCGCTGCATCGCGGCCGAGCACGCGGCCGGCGCCGAGGATGCCGGCGCAGTTGATCGCGGCGTTGAGGCCGCCGAGGAAGTCCTTCGCGGCGGCGACGTTCGCCTGCACGCCGGCTTCGTCGGTGACGTCGGTACGGAAGTAGCGCGCGTTGGCCTCGCCGAGTTCGGCGACAGCGGCCGCGCCCTTGTCGTCGTTGACGTCGAACAGCGCGACCTTGCCGCCGTGCGCAACCAGGTGCTGCGCAACCGCAAGGCCGAGGCCGGAAACGCCGCCGGTGACGATGGCGCGGATGGAAGACAGATGCATGGGTGATCCGATTGTGGGGAAAACGGCGATTTTACCGGAATGTCGTTGCCGGATACCCGTTGAAAGGCATCGATGTCATCCCGACTTGATCCGGGGGAGGGATCTGTCCTGGCCAGGGCCGATCGATCGCGCAAGAACAGATGACCAGCTTCGCTGTTGAGAAGCGTTTCTCGCGTTGCTCGGGATGACAAGGTTGAAGGTCTTGCGAGAAGGACGGCTAAAGCTGA